>CAZIKJ010000437.1:0-3126 GCA_964539685.1 uncultured Pelistega sp. | reverse complement strand
GCAATGGGTCACGTTGTGACTCGGCTAGCAAGATACCATCAGTCATCAGCTTAATCGCCGCTTGTGGGCCTGTCTTATCATTAAAGCGCACCTGATAACCGACCCAGTCACCCAAGGTAGTTTTCAACTCTTGCGCGATACGCTTGGCCACGGAGACCGCTGCAATCCGTCGAGGTTGGGTATGACCGATAAGGCCTTTTTGGCCACGGCCCAGCTCCAGGCAAATTTTCGGCAATTGTGTGGTTTTACCAGAACCCGTCTCTCCGCTAACAATAATAATCTGATGCTGTTCAATCGCCTTAGCAATTTCTTCTCGTCGGGCACTCACGGGGAGCTCAGCATCATACTCCATCGGAGGCAGCTCACGGATTGGGGAAGAAGCAAGGTCCTGCTGGCTGACTGCCTGTTGTGGCACTGTCTGGTCTTGCTGGCTGACTGCCTGTGACCGTGGATTCAGATTGACTTGTCGAGGTCTTACTTGTTTTTGCGGACGCGCTTGTCTCGCAGTACTCTCCGCTAGACCGCTGCTCGTTTCACGCCGCTGCTTACCCTGCTGCTTACTCTGCTGCGATTTTGCTGACGGCTGGCTATGTGTGGCAGCAGGCTTATTCGGCCTACGGCTTGAAGATTCCAGCTTAGTTGACTTAGTTTTCTCCGTTCCCTCATTCTGTTGAGGAGAATTCTGCGGGTTTTTATCGGCAATTGCGGCTTTTAAGGCTTGCGCTAAGGAAGATTGCACTTTATTCGAGGAAGATTGATGATTATTTGTCATATTCGATTTAAAATTGTCCTTGTCCGACATTATAATTTTCTATGGCGTCGCACGTTGTAATCTGAGCGGCTAAGCTTGAATTAGCCAAATCTATTTTGGAGTGTATTATTCACTATGTCTGTACAAGAACCTGAAACCTTCTCTGCATTGGATGCACCTGAAACTTCTCCCGCTCAATTTGTACGCTGGTTCCGAGAAGTTGCCCCTTATGTGCACACCATGCGTGGCAAGACATTTGTCGTGGGATTTGGGGGTGAACTTATTCAAGATGGTGGCTTAAACTCCTTAATTCAAGACCTCTCCTTATTAACAGCGCTCGGTGTACGCTTAGTGCTGATTTTCGGCTCACGTCCACAAGTGAACGAACAGTTACGGCTTAAGGGTTATACCTTCCAATTTGGCCATGGTATGGAGCCCACCTCAGCGGAAGCCTTGGAATGTTGCAAGGAAGCCGCAGGTGAAATTCGCTTAGATATTGAAGCTGCATTCAGTCAGGGCTTACCGAACACGCCAATGTCAAATTCGCATATTCATATTATCTCAGGCAACTTTGTCACCGCACAACCGCTGGGTGTGATTAATGGCTTGGATTATAAGCACTCGGGCAAGGTACGCAAGTTCGATATTGTTACCATTAATAAGGCCATCTCTCTGGGTGCTGTTGTTTTAATTGGACCTATTGGTTTTTCGCCAACAGGTGAGGCGTTCAATATCGCCATGGAAGAGTTAGCCACCAGTACTGCTGTAGCGCTACAAGCAGATAAACTGATTTTCATGAGTAAGAACGGTATCTTACGGGATGAGAGCGATAATGTGATTACAGAAATCGCCCGTGACGATGTGGAGCAACTGCTTAAGCGCGATTTTCTCGATCCTATTAGTGCTAATTTATTGCGTCATACCGCTAATGCCGTGCGTCGAGGCGTCAAGCGTGCCCATATTATTCCCTATGAGCTTGATGGTTCCATCCTTTTAGAATACTTCACCCATGATGGCATTGGCACCATGGTGGTTGAGGATACCTTGGACGATCTACGCCCTGCGACCATCGATGATATCGGTGCGATTGTATCCTTGATTGAGCCTCTTGAGGCCGATGGTACCTTGGTGCCACGTGGCCGCCATGTGATTGAACGCGATGTCGAGAAATTCACGGTAATGGAGCATGACGGCATTATCTTCGGTTGTGTCGCCTTAATCCCATACCCTGACGACAAGATGGCCGAGATGGCCTGCCTCATTGTCCACCCTGATTGGCAGAGTTCTGGTGAGGGTGAGTTATTATTACGGCATACGGAAAATAAGGCGCGTGCGCTGGGAATGAAGCGCCTATTTGTCTTAACCACTCGTACTTCACACTGGTTTGTGAAGCGTGGTTTTAGTCAAGGCTCGGTGAATGATTTGCCCTTGAGTAAGCAATCAAACTATAACCGCTCGCGTAATAGCTTGGTGTTTATTAAAAAACTGTAGTGGAGTGTGGTAAGAACAGCGGCTTATGACAAGATCAGGGCTCGTGGCGAGATTAATGCTCGTGACAAAACTTGGGCCTGTGGCGAGATTAGTACTCGTGACAAAACTTGGGCTTGCGGCAAGATCAGGGCTCCTGGCAAAATAAGAGCTTGTAATAAGAGCAGCGCTTAACTTAGAAATGACCAGGGAAATTAATAGTGCTTTGCCTTCAATCAGCTTATTAACGGTGTGGACTTGTTTGGGTTAGCGTCGATAATTTGGTATAGTAGTAAATCACAAAATTCAACACATAGGAATGAAGTATGGTACGCATGGTGAATTGCTTAAAATTGAAACAAGAAGCTGAAGGGCTTGACTACCCTCCTTACCCAGGTGAGTTAGGTGTTAAGATTTGGCAGAATATTTCTAAACAAGCCTGGATTAATTGGACGGATATCCAAACTCGTATTGTGAACGAAAACCGTCTTAACTTAGCCGATGCACGTGCACGTAAATACGTTAAACAACAGATGGAAAGCTATCTGTTTGAGGACCAAGACGTTGAAGCACAAGGTTATGTGCCACCAAGCGCTTAATCAGATAAAGATCCAACAAAAAAGGCCTAGCTTATACAGTTAGGCCTTTTTATTGGAGCTTAGCTTGAGGCCCTGTAAGATATTTTGTGTAAACGTCTTTTTAGAGGTGACTGGTCATACGGTCACCAAACACTATACTAAACTGATTTAAGGCGGAACGCCATTCGCGTATTGGCATTGTCCATTTTTTGCTGGCCTGCATAATGGCTAAATACACCACTTTCAAGGCGGCCTCATCATTGGGGAACATCTTATGGCGCTTCGTGGCACTACGAATGACGCTATTCAAGGACTCGATCGCATTGGTTG
>CAZIKJ010000436.1:0-5686 GCA_964539685.1 uncultured Pelistega sp. | reverse complement strand
TGCTTGACGACCTCTCGTGCTTGATGCAAGGCTAAGTCATGCTGCTTGAGCAGATCGTCGCTCTGCTTAGCTTGTTGCTCTAAGGCAGCTAGCTCAGGTTTCTGCTGTTCAATCTGCTGGTGTAAATCAGCCTCATTGGCTTGCTCAGCGGCATTCAGAATACCCTTAATCTGTTCATTCTGATTCTGCTTAGCACGCGTAATATCCGCCGCACGTAGTTTAAGCTCATCCTCAATACGCTTATAAATATCAGTCTGAAATAGATCCGCTAAGATTTTCTCTCGCTCATCGCTTTTGGCCAGAAGCAGTTCTCGGAACTTACCTTGTGGCAAGACCATCACCTGGCGAAATTGCTCAACTTGCAAGCCAGTAATACTGGCAATGGCTTCATTCGCTTCGGTAATCTTACGTTCAACTAATAAGTGTTCAGAACCATCAGCTAGTAATTGAACCAAGGTCGCTTTAGCAGCAACATCGCTAGTTCGGCCAGGCAAGAGTTGAGCGGGTTTGCGCGTGATACGATAAGTCTTATCACCAATAGCAAACTCAAACTCAACTTGACAATGCAAATCAGGTGCCGCGCGATCGCAACGCAAATTGCTTGTTTCACGCACAGCATCTGCCGCTTGACCATATAAGGCAAAACACATAGCATCCAAAATTGTACTCTTACCTGCACCAGTTTGACCATGAATAAGAAAGAGCGGATTGTCACCCAAGGCATTGAAATCAATAGTTTCACTTTGACTAAAGGGACCAAAGGCCTGCATCGTTAAACGAATCGGTTTCATAGTTATAGCTCCTCAGTGCGAACGTGTTTAACAATATCTCGCATAATCTGTTCTTGTTCCTCACTTAAGGGCTCACCGATAAATGCTTGGTAAAAGTCATTAAAAATATCAATCTCAGTACGTTTAGCTAAGTCCAAATGACTGGCCTGAGGAGCAGACATTTTTTCTTTAAAGATAGACTTTTCTAACTTTAAAATATTAGGGTATTATTCGCGCAGCTGAGACATAGGCTCTAAGAGCGCCGCCGTATCGTGCAAGATCACACGAATATAATCATTTGCTTGTGGATCAATTTTAGCTGCCGCAAGAATATCCGCAAACATGCCCTCAACTGTACGCACTTCACGCAATGGCCTTAAAGCCAAGCTCTGCCAGCTCACAGCCCCCTCTTCATCAACCTCAATTAGCGTTACTGCTTTACGATGTTTTTCTTCTGAAAAACTATATTTTAAAATTGAACCAGAATAACGAATATGTTCATAAGAGCGCGATTGTTCACCGTGCATATGACCTAGAGCTACATAATCGAAAGACTTGAACGTATCGGCAGCCACAGCTGTCGCACCACCAACAGAAAGCTGCCGCTCCGATTCACTAATGGCAGCACCATCAATAAAGCAATGCGCTAATAAGATATTCACAGAATCTGCCTGCAGAGGAATTTGATCCAAGACAAATTGGTGCGCTTCTTGATACGAGTGTGTCGCCGGATCAAGCTGATAGAAGGCATTCACATACTCAGGGTCAATATACGGCAAACCATAAAGATGAATCGCCTTACCTTGCGCTCGCTCAATAAGCACTGGTTTGACAGCATCGGCTAAATCAGACTTAATGAAAATGCCGCCACGTTCTAAAGCATGCGCCGCAAATCCTACACGCACAGCACTATCATGATTCCCAGAAATCATAATCATACGTATGCCTGCCGAATTCAGTTGCTCTAAAAACTGGTCAAATAATTGAATCGCTTGTATAGGTGGTGAGCTTCGATCATAGATATCACCGCTTAATAAAATAGCTTCTACTTTATATTCAATCGCATAAGCCAAGATTTGTTGTAAAACATAGGCTTGGTCATCGTACAAAGACGCTTGATTAAAAAGCCTACCTAAGTGCCAATCGGAAGTATGTATAAATCGCATAACCTTATAATTCGTGTCTAAGTTTAAAGCCTACGTGGCTATTGAAATTCAAAATAAATTAAGACTACAAAGAGAAATTCAGTATTGTTCGCTTTCACATTAAAACTGATGACGCTAGCCATACTTAAAATATATTCAGAACCTAAATACAAATACCCTAATAGAGTAAATCTGAAAGAGCAAATTAAACCATGTCGTACTTTAGGAAAAACCCAGCACAGCACGTCTACAAGTTAAGCTTGCGACTTGACTTTTTAAAATTATAGGATTAGTATTTAAATCTACTGCTTAGGGAATTTACTCCAACTTGCTGCCCTAACATCGTGTTGAATCAGCTAAATAGGACTATACATCATGAATAGCTATACTTCTTCCTTGGCAAGCTTGCCAAGCGACAAATCTTCTGCCAGCTTAGTAACAAGCCAATCTTCTCATTTATCCACTGCTCCAGCTTCCCAAGGGACTGATGAGGCAAGAGCTGCATTACGCTTCCCCGCTCATCCATGCTCCACAACGAGTGCCTTAAGCACACCCTACGATACGCTGAATACAACAAGCGATACCGCCGTTATTGTCATTGGTTCTGAGCATACGCGTTATTACAAGCAACAACATAAACTGTTTATTAGCACAGCTGATGCGATTGTTACAAGTGATCAAGCACCTATTTTCAATATTGAAATATTGCGAGCAGCACAACGCTTAAGCAAGAGCCAACGACACCTTCGCATTGTCACTCATGACTCTAGCCGTGCAGCACAGTTGCTCTATCATCGTTTGCAGAATTTAATTCACTAATTTTATGAAGTTTAAGTAGGTCAGGTTCATGCCTGGCCTCACGAGTGCACTAACGTATTACTGGTACTCAATGGTTAAATTACCCAGCGTACTCTCTAATTATCGTGTTAAGTAAGCACAGAGTTACCTACAAATTTACAGGGATGATTACTTATATTCAATAAGCAATACAATAGGCATATGGTGAAATTGGATAGATGAGTTGGAATATCAAGCAATAAGTATTGCTCTTATCAGAGCATTAATGAATGCTATTTAATAATGGCATTATTAGCTATTTGATTTTGGGAATGTAGATAATTAATCTGCCATATCTGAGTTAACAATATCAACAGCTACATCGCCAACTGTGCTGATGCAAGTCTTGATAAGATCACTTAGACGAAGGCAAAAACTACAAGTCATATCAACTATAATCGCAGTCATAATACTCTCCTTAAGATGCTCACAGTATGTCTAAAGTTTGCGACATGGCCGTGACAAAGCAGGAAAGCGTGTCTTTTTCTCATAAAAACAACATATTTGCGTAATAACAACAGTAGATGTTGTTTCAGCACATCACGGACTGGCCTTATCAATCCAGCAGCCTACAAGCAAAGGTACAAGCCCTCTCTTTATGACATTCTTAAGTCGGTTTTAATATCGTCATAGCCAATCGAAAATATTTAGCTTACTTCTTTTGGAAATATCCACAGTATTATATCTGTCACGTAACAAATAAATTAAAAAAACCCAAAAATGCTTGTAAAATCAAACACTTCGATATATAATCCTTGATTCTCTGGTGTAATGCCAGACATCTTTCGCTGCCGCAGCGCCGGCTTTGCCGGTAACCGTATGCCATCAGCGGACTTCAGTCAGCACCAGCATCTTCTACACGGCAAGATGCCCGCTGCTAGACGTCACGTCGCATCATTGCTCGTGACATTTGTTGCCACCCAACTTTGTGGAGATGCTATATTGCTTAAATCAGCCTCAACTCATTCTATTCTTCCTCAGCAACGCCGTCGCGCAGAAGACGTGCCTCGTAAAGCTGCGGGTTTACATTTAATCGGCGACCTATACGGTTGCGCTAATAATCCTCAACTCATGACGGATGCCGCCTATCTTGAAGAGTTCTGCAAGAAGGCCGTGGCAGACGCAGGTTTAACCACTGTCGGTAGTCTTTTCCATAGCTTTGGTGAAGGTGAAGGAGTAACGGGTGTTGTTGTGCTTGCCGAGTCTCATTTGTCTTTACACACATGGCCAGAAGATGGCTATGTAACGCTTGACGTGTATGTTTGCAGCTATGCCTGTGATAACACCACGAAAGCAGAAAATCTCTTTAAAACCATGATGATTGCATTCGACTCTGAAGATCCGCATCTACATCGCGTGGTACGCGCATGAGTCAACATGAATCTAAAGAGGCAATCTATTCAGTAGAACAACTGAGCCAAGACTTTGGTTTTTATCTCAAAGCCTCTCAACTACTCGCTGAGCAACGCTCTGAGATGCAGCATATCGAAATCTTAGACACACCGCTCTTCGGTCGCGCGATGCGTATTGATGGTTGCTTTATGACCTCAGAACGTGATGAGTTCTTCTATCATGAACCGATGATTCATATCCCCGCTATTGCCCATGGCAATCCACGTAGTGCTTTAGTGATTGGTGGCGGTGATGGCGGTTCAATTGAGGAACTCCTCAAATATCCTACTATGCAGCGCGTGGTTTTAGCTGAACTGGATAGCGAAGTCATCGATATGGCCCGCGAATGGCTGCCGAGTATCAGCAACGGCGCCTTCGAAGACCCCCGCCTAGAGATTAAACTGGGGGATGGCAAACTCTATCTCGAACAGTGCACGGAGCGCTTTGATCAGATTGTTTTAGACTTAACTGATCCATTTGGTCCAGCGGTACAACTCTATACAGCAGAGTTCTATGAGACGTGCCGTAAGGCGCTGAATCCTGGTGGCGTTATCTCTCTGCACATTCAATCGCCGATTCATCGTCCTGAAACCTTAGCGCGTATTGTTGCCTCATTACGTTGCGCCTTCCCTATCGTGCGCCCATATATGCAATACGTCCCACTTTATGGCACACAGTGGGCGATGGCCATGGCATCTGATAGTACGGACCCCTTGACCCTAAGCCGTGAAGAAGTTGATCAGCGTATCAGTCAACTAGGACTACGCGATTTACAACTTTACAACGGTGATATGCATCAAGCTTTATTGGCTCAACCCAATTATCTACGTGACATCCTCAGCCAAGCGGCTGAGCCCATTCGCGCTGAGAATGCTTTGCAAGACCCAAGTTTACAAGCGGAGAATTTTAGCCCCTTAAGTATTCAATCTGCTTAAGACCTGCTTAAAACTTTTTACCCTACTCTGTCTTCAAAACAAGATATAGCCCTAAGCCAGCGTGCCTTCATACGCTATGAAGGCACGCTGGCTTAGGGCTTATTCTATTGAGACGTATTATAAACAACGGCCATAGTTTGGACTCCTAGGTGTCCAAAGAATCCATACCATGGTAATCTACAGGCATAAAAAAAGCGCCTAACATCATCAACGATGTAAGCGCTACGCTATATTCTTGACGAGAACTTAAGCAGCTCTGTCCTTGTACTGAATCTGTCTATCTGCAACTGATGGTGGGTGCTACAGGGGTCGAACCTGTGACCTACGCCTTGTAAGGGCGCCGCTCTACCAACTGAGCTAAGCACCCATCGAGATGCATATTCATCAAGACTTACGATCTATCACGTGCCGCTACTTAATATCATCATTATATGCGCTACTGCGCTACATAAGTTTTACTAAGCTTTAACAAAAAAGCGCTCAACATATAAAGTAAGCGCTTAACTGATTTAGCAGTTTGATGGTGGGTGCTACAGGGGTCGAACCTGTGACCTACGCCTTGTAAGGGCGCCGCTCTACCAACTGAGCTAAGCACCCATCGAGATGC
>CAZIKJ010000435.1:0-3857 GCA_964539685.1 uncultured Pelistega sp. | reverse complement strand
TTTCATAATGCAGGTTTCTCCATTTATTTATAAGTCGAAATTATTAAGGATAGGTGTGTGCTTGGCGACTAATTCAGGATCACTTAAAAAGCCAAGCAAATCAAACTTTATGACATGTAGAAAGTTGAACACCTATGTGATTCTTAACCAAGAAGAAAAATAACCTGTTTCTAGTGCTAAATCCATAGGTGTTTTCGAGCAATAAATTTTGCTTAAGAGAGGCTTAATGAGTCTGAAAGTGGTGACAATAAACAATAAATTTATGCGTGTGCCCATAGAATAGGAGCTTCAGTCAGGTCCTGAGAAATAGATAGGAGATTTCTGAACTCATTATTTTCAAATAAAAGCCTCAAAATATTGGTTGTGTTGTTGAATGCCACAGTCTAATGAGAGAAAAGGTAAGCAATTTTGTTTCGTTCTTATGCAGTTCTTCTACAAATTTAACCCTATAAAAAAGGCCAGAGAAATGAATCTCTAGCCTTTTTTTAGGATATTAGCGCCATATGGCTACAGCGCTAGTTTGGCGTCGTAAGGATTATTCTTCTTCAACAAAGGTCTCTTCACGTTTCTTACGAATCGCTGGTAAGCTCACGAGAACGACTAAGGCAAGTGCCATCAGGAGTAATGTGGCCGATAGCGGACGTGTAACGAAGGTCGTAAAGTCACCACGTGCAAGCAGCAGGGCACGACGGAAGTTTTCTTCCATCATTGGGCCTAACACCATACCTAGCAATAAAGGTGCGCCTTCACACTTCAATTTCGACCAGAGATAACCAATGATGCCGAAAATAGCCATCATATAGATATCGAAGACGTTATAGTTAAGTGAGTAAACACCGATAGAGCAGAAAAGAAGAATGGCTGGGAAAAGTACACGATAAGGTACTTTCAATAATTTAACCCATAGACCAACTAGAGGTAGGTTAAGTACCACTAACATCAAGTTACCTACCCACATTGATACGATCAGACCCCAGAATAACTCAGGGTGAGACGACATCACTTGTGGGCCAGGTTGGATGTTATGAATGGTCATCGCACCAACCATTAGCGCCATCACCGCATTACCTGGAATACCAAGTGTCAATAATGGGATAAATGAGGTTTGTGCCGCGGCGTTATTCGCAGATTCTGGGCCTGCTAGACCTGCTGGGTGACCTTTACCAAAGCGCTCAGGTGTACGAGAGATTTTCTTCTCTAGTGTGTACGATGCGAACGATGAAAGAACCGCACCACCACCAGGTAGAATACCAAGCGCAGAACCTAAAGCCGTACCACGTAAGACTGCAGGGGCTGCTTCACGGAATTCTTGTTTGTTAGGATAGAGCGTGCCTAATTTATCGGTAATATCTACACGATTTTCACGTTGCGCTAAGTTGTTCATAATCTCGGCAAGACCGAATACACCCATCGCCACAACCGCGAAGTCAATGCCGTCTTGTAGTTCTGGGATATTGAAGTCAAAGCGAGCCACACCAGAGTTCACGTCGGTACCAACCATACCGATCAATAGACCCAGAATAATCATACAAATCGCTTTCGCTAATGATCCTGAAGCCAGTACAACCGCACCAATTAAGCCCAAACACATAAGTGAGAAATACTCAGCGGGACCGAATTTAAAGGCGACTTCAGTCAATGGCGGTGCAAAGGCAGCCAATAGAACGGTGGCGACACAGCCCGCGAAGAATGAACCTAAAGCGGCAATGGATAGGGCAGCACCAGCACGGCCGTTCTTAGCCATCTGGTGACCATCTAGCACAGTCACGACCGCCGAGGTTTCCCCAGGGAGAGCCACGAGAATAGCCGTGGTTGATCCACCATATTGTGAGCCGTAGTAAATACCTGCAAGCATAATTAAGCCAGCGACTGGAGGTAATACATAGGTGAGTGGTAATAGCATCGCGATCGTCGGAACGGGGCCAATACCAGGTAGAACGCCAATTAGGGTGCCTAATAAACAACCCATAAATGCGTACATTAAGTTCTCAGGAGATATCGCAACCGATACCCCTAGTGCTAAGTGTTCTAATAATTCCATCATGACTAGGCTCTCCCTTTCTTAAGTTTGCGGACCAGTACAGCTAGGCCAATCAAAACGGCGATTGGGATAAAAATCTGTGCGGTGGTTGACCACTCTGCCCATGCGATTGGGTAGAGAGGGAAAATGAGGCCTAGGCCCTTGACGAAAGCGAAGTAGGCAAACAATACCAAGAAGATGGCATTACCAATCGCAATGTTCAAGCTGAATTCATGGCTAGCTAAGCTACTGAAAATAACTAGAGCCACGATGGAAACGTAGAGACCTAGATGGTCCATCATTAGACCAAAGAGGAAAATAGAACCAATAACCAGGAAAAGGATGTCCCAATCAAATTTGCCAATATTGTGTTCTTCGTCATGTTCGCCTCTGAGAGAGCTTAAGGTCACAATGATACCGAGTATAAATAAAATGACGCCAAGCGCGAGCGGAAAATAACCGGGCCCCATTCGGGCAGCGGTACCGATATCGTATTTGGTCGCTGAAATCAAGGCAAAGAATGCGCCAATTCCAACGAACATCAGACCGGACCAAAAGTCCTGCTGGTTTTTGATAAACATACTTATCCTTAGTCGTTAGTTAATATAGTTAATAATGTTTAATGTGCACTACTTTTTTCTAGACTTTTAGGCCTAAGCATGAGCTGGTGCTCGTACTTAGGCCAGGCTTGCAGAGCAAGCAAATGCTGCTTAGTTACTTAATTCGATGTTACTTTTCTTGACAACATCGTGAGCCCAGTCGTATTGAGCTTTGATTTCAGCGGCGAATTCTTCAGGTGTATTGCCTGAAGCGAAAGCACCTTGCTTTAATAAAGACTCTTTAACGCTAGGATCTTGAAGCGCTTGCACTGCTGCTTTATGCAGTGTTTCAACCACCTCAGCGGGTGTACCAGCAGGTGCTAGTAAACCGTACCAGGCAGGCTGATTTAGGCTCTCATAGCCTAACTCTTTATAGGTGGGTACATCGGGTAAGTCAGCTAAGCGCTCAGGCCATGCTACGGCCATAGCGACTAAGCCACCACTTTGTACATGTGCTAGTGAAGACGGTAAATTATCAAATAACACTTGTACCTGACCACCAACGGTATCGGCTACTGCAGGACCTGAACCACGATAAGGCACATGAGTGACCTTGGTGTCTGTAGCAAGCAAGAATGCTTCCCCAGCTAGGTGGTTGATCGAGCATGAACCAGATGAACCATATGAATATTTATCGGGGTTGGCCTTAAGTTCTTCAACAAACGCTTTAAAATCTTTCGCTGGGAATTTAGGGTTTACCGAAACAATATTCGGCACATTGGTGAAGTTGGTCACAGGTTGGAAATCCTTAAGTGGATCGTAACCTAAACCAGTTGGTTTGCACGCTGGATTCACCGCTAATGTGGATACCGTGGCAATGGATAGCGTATAGCCATCAGGTTTTGCGCGAGCGCCTTCAGCAGCACCAATGGCACCACCTGCACCGCTCTTGTTTTCTACAACCAGGGTTTGACCAAGGATTTCACCCATCTTAGCGGCCACGATACGTGTAACGATATCGGTTGAGCCACCAGGTGCAAAGGGTACAATCACACGCACAGGTCTTTCTGGGTAGGCTGCATGTGCTACGCCTAAGGCGCTGATACTCAGAATAGCGCCTAGGGCAACGGATAATAAATTTTTCTTCATGCTAAATTGTCTCTTTCTAAAGGATTGGGCGTGCGTAACATGTAACTTGTTACGCACTTATAATTAGTTTAATTCGATATTACTTTTCTTAACGATTTCGTGAGCCCAATCGTATTGTGTTTTAATTTCTTTAGCGAACTCTTCAGGTG
>CAZIKJ010000434.1:0-3328 GCA_964539685.1 uncultured Pelistega sp. | reverse complement strand
GTTCGATTCCGGCCCCGGGCACCACATACCGAAGAGATGGTTGTCATATATTGACGGCCATTTTTTTTTGACATATGCCTTGAAACTTTATTTATAGATATCTTTTCAATGGCCAATATTGATGACTTCTATCGTAATAGTTTCTTCAATAATATGGTATAGAATACGATAGTTACCAACACGGTGTCTTCAGTCGGCTAAATCTCCCCTAATGCTTTTTCCTGTAAATCGTGGATCAGAGCAGTTAATAAGATTTTTCTCAATTCAGGTAATAATGAGTCTTGCTTGTGTTTTATCTAGCTTAGCTAAAGATTTTAAGGCTTTAGCCGTATAGGTAAGCTGAAACATTACAGACCCAACTCTTTCTTGACTTGCTCATGGGTATGCGTTTCAGTGTGCTTTTTGTTGTATTCTTTAGCTTCTGCAAGTAATTTAATATCGAATTCTTCTTCCATTTTTTCAATTAAACTTTCTTTTAATAAGCTTGATAGGTTTTTACCATGGAATTTAGCATATTCGGCAAAAATACGTTCTTCAGTTGGGTTTAATCGAATGCTGATAATAGACATAATAAGCTCTTTGAGAGGGTAATATAATGTATGACTTTATTATTGCATCTAGAGGTTTTTTGTCAATATCTTATGATATTTCATAGGCTTAGCACTAAATCAGGTCGACACCCGCCCAACATATTACCTGAGAGATAGGTAGATTTACGTCTTTACTGCTGTTTACGGTAATGTAAAAATAATAAGCATATTATCAACGTAAATATCAATTGACCATAAAGTAGCCTATGGGCTACAATCATCTTAGTGAAATATCATATTCAAAGAACTGATGTTTTTGACAAATGGCTATCCAGCAACAAGGATAAACAAGCAGTCAAAGCAATCAATATACGCATTATCCGTTTTATTAATGGTAATTTTGGAGACTCAAAACAGCTGTCCGAAAGCCTTTATGAAATGCGTGTCTTTATAGGCAAAGGCTATCGAGTGTATTACACAATACAACAGCAAACAATAATTATTTTACTTTGCGCTGGTCATAAAGGCACGCAAAGTAAAGATATCGATCAAGCTAAAGCGATTTTAAAATCTCTGGAGAAGTGAAATGAGCGACAAGTTAAAAAATTTTAATCCGTTTGACTACATGGAAACACAGGAGGATATTCAACTCTTTTTAGAGGAATGCTTATCAGACGATGATCCTAATACATTTGTAGAAGCGCTTGGCTTACTTGTTAAAAAACACGGAGTCAGTGAAATTGCTAGAGAGTCTGGATTAAATCGGGAAAGCTTGTATAAAGTCATTAATGGAAAAAGTAAGCCACAATGGGAAACAGTATTTAAAGTTTTTAGGGCTTTACATTTTAAATTTATTCCACAAGTCATGTAAGATGGCATAGTTAGATAGGTTTTCTGAGGACTTAGATTTTGATAACCACAAAAAGCTTAACCTGACTTCTAAGCTTTCAAATTTACACTCGCAAAATGTTACTGTCACTCATATCAATTAAAAAAGGACATTGATACAGTCAGTTGCTATATGCTTCATTACCGCACAAAAGATGACACTGAAGACCGCTTAAAAATTGAAATGTCCTATAGGAATCCACTGCCATAAAATAGAGTGAATGTCCTTGATGGCATAAAATATGCTTCAGTAGATTATTTAATTGAGTCAAAAACTCAAGATTGTGATTATTCTTGGAAAGTTTCCATGAAAGAACTACATCGTTTTGACGTCGATCTTGTGTGCTTTCAAAATGTTGACGGCTTTTTTGTCAAAAGATACAAAAATTTTCCCACCAAGAGTGGTCCCCAAATGCCATAAGACGCCGTCAGCAAAGTCGCCACCGTCCTTCATGAACATCAAACCAGCTTCCGCGGCTACTGGATCAGTGCGTACGTTAGCTGCACTGATCAAGGCGCGAATAGCAACTTCAATATCTGCATCAGGTACTTTATAAGCCCTGCTTAAAACCCAATACAATTCACACAGGGCGATAGGAGATATAGCTACTAGACTTGCGTCAAGCAATGCCTTTTGAGCGGCGGCTGCTTGTTTGGGGTCGTCAGCAACGATTGCACGAACCAGAACATTTGTATCTGCGATGATTTCCATTACTTGTTGTCTGTCCAACCTTCGGCTACAAGCTGATTCATTTCTTCTATACTTACTATCTTGCCAGCGGTTTTGTCTTTGAGTAGTCCAAAAATGCTACTGATTGGCTGTGATTGCTGTTTAGCCTTAATCCGCAATTCACCATCAGGTAGCTTCACTACTTCAACCTTCTGGCCTTGTTGAATTCCGATATGCTGTAGCAAATCACGCTTTAGGGTGATCTGACCTTTTGCTGTTACTGATAAAGTAGTCATAGTTTTCTCCAGTAGCCATACCTACATGGTAATGTTTTTTTTCATTACCGTCAAGAAGATGCAATTGTCTATATGAGTAAATCATACTTCCCCATCGACGCTTTCTCATGTTCCAGTGATAGCTGATGCCGCCTGCGACAAATATGATAGAGTCTGTGCTACAAGCGGATTTCTATCAGCTATTGGTCGATACGCTACTCATGTGCTGGAGGCGGCAAGGTAAGCGTACCTGGGACTTATTGAGGAGTGCGCTAAGAAAACCATCGATAAGTACGAGATGATGAGCTTGAATACACAAGATGCGGAGGTATTTTTTAATGCCTTGGCAAAGCCAGTTCATTTCAATAAAAAAATAGAAGCTGCTTTTCAAGAACATCATGAGCGCGTTATAAGCAAATGAGTAGATATTCTCGTTTAGTTATTCGTGCATTAGATAGCATGCATGATAGGAAAAGTTTTAATAGTGGGTCGCAACCACTTGATGACTATCTACAGAAGCAGGCAAGTCAAGATGTTAGGCGTAGAATTAGTCGGGTATTTGTAGCATCCCCTGAGGGATATGATAATGAAGTAGTAGGTTATTACACGCTTTCAAGCTTGTCGATTGCACAGCTACAATTACCGCAAACTCACGTTCATAAACTCCCTCGGCATCCTATACCTGCGGCCTTGATCGGGCGTTTGGCCGTTGACCAATCAGCTCAAGGCAATGGTGTTGGTGCCTTACTCTTATTGTCAGCCGATGCAATTAATAGAACACTTGCTGTGAGTCATGATATTGCGATTTACGCTATGGTTGTAGATGCCATCAATAACGAGGCTCAACAGTTTTATCAGTACTTTGGTTTCACAAAATTTAGTTCCGAAAGTAATCGTTTGTTTCTTCCGCTCAAGGGTATTCAGGTCTAAGGTAACTAAGTAAAAAGCTTTTGTCTTCACACAAA
>CAZIKJ010000433.1:0-2742 GCA_964539685.1 uncultured Pelistega sp. | reverse complement strand
GATCTCTTGTGTCTTGTTGCTCTCAAGTTGAACAGATTCTGTCTTGACTTGGCCTTGGTAATCCATGCTAAGCGTGTACTGGCCAGGGTTTAGTTTGAGATAAAGTAGAGGGCCTAGATTATCATCCTTAAAGACCTCATTGCCCTTAGCATCTGTAATGGCCACTTTCACGCCACCAATATAGGCGCGGTCTGCAACTTGAGCGAAGGTTAGATGCAGATTGAACTGCTCAGCGTGCTGCTTAATCTGATTCTGCTCTTCATTACCAAAACCACCCGTGATATATGGCAACTGGTTCATGTATAAATCTTGACGCACTTGAGCAAAAGCTTGTTGGTTCGTACTTAAAAAGACGCCGAACGAGCAAGCTGATAGTAGCAAGAATTTCTGGATGGCTTTTGTATCGAAACCTGTTTTTATTGCTAAATTCTTCATGGGACACTCCTTATTGATATATTGCCTCTTTGCTGTTTTTAACAATGCTGTACTTATTCTATAGCCTTTTGGCAGGACAAGGCTTTTCAAGATGTTGCAGAACGTGTCCAAAACCTGAAAAGTCATTTCAGCAGCGTAATAGCTTATAAGCTGTAAGGTGAAAAACAGGATTATGGCGCTTCTATATTGTACTTTTATGACAGAACATGCTAGAATGCTAGCTTAATTTGTCGGGGCGTAGCGCAGCCTGGTAGCGCACTTGCATGGGGTGCAAGGGGTAGAAGGTTCGAATCCTTCCGTTCCGACCAATCAAATCAATGACTTAGCTAAAATTAATATTAGAATAAATCTGGCTATCAATAAATTGTCTAAACTTCTGTCTAAACTTTAAATTGCCTTGCTGATAAGTGATCGCAAGTTAATTGACAAAATGCGGTATTGCATAGGGTTGTTTTGCAGCCAATATAGTGGGCTTTCATGAGGGTAGACAATTTATATGTTGACCCTTGCGTACTTATCAATAGTAATGAGCTTATGAAAATTTGGTATGAGCTTTTATCTACATTAGTGGCTTTCTGTACTCAGTGCTCTACACCCAACCGAGAAATCACGCGAATATAAATAAGCTCACACAGTAACTCAACTAGTGTTTGCGTCAGAATAATTGCCGGTAAGATAGGAACAGCCCCTGGCACAGCTAAGGCCAGCGGTAGAATTACCAACGAGTTTCGTGTCCCTGCACTGAAGGCAAGCGCACGCCCAGCCGAAGACTCAAGGCGGAATAAGCGACTCATACCCCAGCCGATGAGTGGCGCACATAGCGCAAAGATTATGTAAAAGGGAGTGACGCTGAACACATGCTCAGTGGCAAGACCAAGTTGTGGCACAACAGTGGCCACTACGATAAAGAGTACTAGAGCTGTGGCAGGTACGGGTAAGTAGCTGAGTGTCATGGCAAGCTTAGCCCCTGTCTGATGTTGATCCGCCCATAATTGCACAAGTCCAGCGAGCAAAAGCGGCACTGCAATTAGCCACACAAACGCTTGGATAAAAGGACCTGCTTGCACCAAATCGGTGGCTTTTTCCCCAAGAAATAGGCGCAGATAGATGGGTAGGAATAGCATTTGCACAACTAAGAGCGCAGGCGTTGAAGCAAGCAATAAGCGTGCATCAGCCCGCCCTAAGTGGGCAAACGTCACCACATAATCAATACAAGGCGTTAGCAATACCAACAATACACCGAGCCTTACCATGGGATCGGAAGGTAAAAAAGGCAGCAAACCAGCGACTAAAATCGGTATGAACAAGAAATTCGTTAAGAGCAATGCCGCAAGAAAGCGCCCATTCCTAAATGCCCGCCCAAGCTCAGCAATGGGTACTTGAAGAAACGTGACGAATAACATCAGTGCAAGCGCAGGATTGATGCCTATTTCTAAGGCAGCGGTGCCAGGAATAAGCAAGGCCATAATCACCGCCAATATGACAGCGATAAAATAGAGCCTGATTTGGTGTTGTTCGAGAGCGTCTTTGAGGGATGGCATGGTTGAATTTGGCTGGATTATCGTTCTTATGAGTCAGTCAATAATAACTCAAGTGGATGCTACACACTCAACTTTATTCGAGTCAAAAATTACTTAATACGATCTTTGCTTCCAGCTTCTTTTAAAATTGCATTCGCCGTAAAACGTGATTTGCAATTAGCGGGAACAGTCACGCTAATTTTCCCATTACTCCAAATTTCATGGGAACCTTTGCCTTGCCTATAAAAAGAAAACCCTGCTTGTTTTAAAAGCAGGGTAACCTGTACATAATACCCATTCATGCGATAACTTCATCCATGACGAGAATTTTTGTGTATGCCTGAACTTGACGATGAAGAGCATCTTGGAGTAAATCATTAGCACAAAATTGAATTTCTTTAAGTAGGTCTTCAAAACTTTCAGTCTCGACCACTAAGCCTTGTAAGTTAGGGCTGGTTGCAATAAAAACATTCGCTTCAGGGTCATGCGTTATTTCAACGTTGACGCCTAAAGGGACTCCTAGTTTTGCAGCTATTCTCCAGCCAGGCAAACCGACCTTATATAACATATAGCCTCCTGTGAGATAGTTAAAGATATGTATTTGTCTAATGGCATAATATGCAATATTATGCCATGAAATAGCATCATATAATATCGAAGTAGGACTAAAACGTCAAAAAATATTTAATAAATTCAATTTGTTAGATGCTTTTTATCTTGTCTGCTGTTTCACTCAGAATTATTAGAGTTTAATACTTGCTGTTTAAACTCCGGTGATTTTATAATT
>CAZIKJ010000432.1:0-2640 GCA_964539685.1 uncultured Pelistega sp. | reverse complement strand
GAGTTTAGTGAGAGCGTCAGTGGTTTATCGCGTGGCAGCGCAGTGCAATACACGGGGATGACCGTGGGTGAGGTGGTGGAGTTACGTCTGCACCCTGAGAACCCCAGTAAAGTACGCGCAGAGATTACGGTGGATGAAGATGTGCCGATTCGGCACGGCGTGATCGCGCGCTTACAGATGGTGGGCATCACAGGGCAGGCCGTGATTTCCTTAACGGGTGGCAATATTGATGCACCCTTATTAATTGCAGATACAGGCGCATTGCCAGTGCTGTATGCAACCCCTTCGCCACTAGCTACCCTCCTAGATAATGGCGAGAACTTGATGTCTAACTTAACGAAAATTGCGATTAATTTAAGCGATGCATTCTCTGAGGAGAATGTTGCCCACTTCGGCAATATCCTACAGCATATCGATACATTCACAGGCTCATTCGCCAGTGAAAGTGAGATGGTGAAAGAACTCTTTGGTGGTGCCAAGCAAGTGATGGGTGAGTTTAATACCGCTATCGGTAAATACGCCAGCTTAGCTGAAAATGTGAATGTTGTGATCACGAAAGAGGGGGCGCGTGCCTTCGATAGTGCGGCACAAGCCATGCAGTCATTAGCCAATTCAAGTCAGCAATTGCAACGTATGCTGCGTAATAATGAAGGCTCTTTCAATAGTGGTATGCAAGGGATGCAAGAGATTGGACCGACCCTTATGGAGTTAAAAAATTCATTTAGCACCTTACAATCAATTCTGAAAAACCTAGAGCAAAATCCTGCTGCCTATTTCTTTGACGGCGATAAACTTAAGGAGTTTAGACCATGAATAAATTAAGTCGAGTCAGCGTCTTAGGCTTGAGTTTACTGCTTGGTGCCTGTTCCATCTTACCAAGTGCCCCTAAGGTCGATACTTATCAATTAGCTCCATCGAATGTCAGCGTGCAGGTCAAGGGCCTGCCCTTAAGTTTAATGGTGGCAACACCTTATGCGAATCGTTATTTAAGCCATCAACGCTTAGTCGTGGTTCAGGCAAATCATGAAGTACAGGCCTATGCGGGTGTGCGTTGGGAAGATGAGTTGCCCCTTGTATTTCGTAATCGCTTAATTGATGATTTACGTCGCGCTCAAGCGTACCGCACGGTAGTGAATGATAAAGAGACCGTGAAGACAGATCGTAGACTGACTACTGATATTCTCGCTTATCAAATTCAAATGACGGAACAGCAAGCCATGGCCGTGATTAGTGTGGATGCGAATTTATTTGATAATAAAAATGCCTCGGTTATTGCGTCTAAGCGCTTTAGTGTCAATAGCAGCTTGAATAGTACCCAACTAAGTGATGTCATGCCTGCCTTAGGGCGCTTGAACGATCAAATTAATACGCAAATTATTCAATGGGCGGTGGCGCAATAGGCGGTAAGTTACTGTCCAGAAAGTGTAATATCGTTAATGGCTTGTGGCACAATAAGCGTTAAGTTCTTGTTCAAAAGGCGCAATATATGTAAGTGACGGTGGCGGATTAAACGGTATTTGCTGCCTAAAAAGTGCAATATATTCAATCGGCAATGGTGTAATAAGATGAAGATTGTTATTCAGAAAGTTAAGCAAGCAAGTGTTGTCGTAGATGAGCGTTGTGTCGGTGCGATTGATCATGGCTTATTGTTATTAGTGGGTATTACACCAGAGGACAATGCTACGGATATTGATTTTGTGGTGCGCAAGGTTTTGCAGATGCGCCTTTTTGAGGATGCAAAGGGGGTGATGAATCTCTCGGTGCTAGACGTTGGCGGCCAAATTTTATGTGTTAGTCAATTTACTTTATTAGCCTCAACACGCAAGGGCAATCGACCTTCTTATAGTGCTGCTGCACGTCCCGAAATTGCTTTGCCACTTTTTAAGGATTTCATTAAGTCCTTAGAAAAAGGCTTAGGTAAAACAATTCCTACTGGTGTGTTCGGCGCGGATATGCAAGTACAACTGGTGAATGATGGACCCGTGACGATTATTCTGGATAGTCGTGATGCAACAGCCTAATCTGGCACCGTCTCAGAGCGTGCGATTCAACTCATCTTCTGAACCTAGTGACTTCACGAATAAGGGCGCTGATTCAGATGCGCAGAGCACGCACTTCGATAAAAGCAGTGCGCTATTAGCCGTTCAAGGTTTATCGAAAAGTGATCCAAGCAACGCTAAGGTCTTGCTGCATTCTACGGATATCATCATTCTTGCAGGTGATAGAATTGTGTTAAGTGGTCCTTCAGGCTCTGGCAAAAGCGTCTTTTTGCGTTGCTTAGCACAGATTGAAGTAGCGAATAGCGGTAAATTTTATTTTAAGAATAAACTTATTAATCAAAGCAATATTCAACGCTATCGTACACAGGTGAATTATGTACGACAGAATCCTGTCTTACTCGATGGGAGCGTCAGAGACAATTTGCGCTTAGCCTTCACCTTGCATCTGAATCAGAATATGAAATTTGATGAGGATTTATTGCATCACTACCTAAGTTTCTTTAATAAGTCAGAGAGCTTTTTGCAGCAGTCTAGTGCCATTCTCTCTGGTGGAGAGCGACAGATTGTGAGTTTCTTGCGTAACTTAATGGTGTCACCCAGCGTGTTATTACTGGATGAGCCCACCGCCGCTTTAGATCCT
>CAZIKJ010000431.1:0-6620 GCA_964539685.1 uncultured Pelistega sp. | reverse complement strand
TCGAGTCACGCTTTGATATGGCTAGCTTGGGTTCAGACGAGGCAAGTGTTCAGTTGCCTTATGATGTAGCAGACCTGACATTTGCTGAGCTTTTAAGGAAGCAATCAAGTAGCGTTAACATACTTGAGGCAGCATTAGATTTTTATAAAGTATTTGGGGCTATAGAGCGAGTAACATCAATAACTAATCATATTTTATCTGTCTCTCGTGATGCGGCGCTTTGCGCTCAGGCTCGTCTTGTTTTAGCAAAAGCGCGTATTAGTTCGCGAGCGTGGTTTCCAAGCCCCGGTAAAGTCGAAGTGAATGAATCAGCTGCAGATAAGCAGCTGACAGTGGCGCATTTCATGTCAACGCCTGATTTGGATCGTATTTGTCAAAAGCAAGATGCGGAACATGTCCGTGCTATTGCTATTATGCCTCTAGGCTATCCAAAAAAAGGTGAGTCAGGAGAGCCTTGGGAACGTTCTGAAGAGGAGGGGGTTGACTGTTTCTTTCTGAATTGCGTATCAGCAGAGCAGCTTGAGTTAGTGCCTGTGACTTCTCAGCTTAACTTTATGGCCGTATTAGCTAAAGATATCCTCAGGCAAGAGCACGTTGACCTTATCCATATTCATGAAGATGAGGCCAGTATTGATTCGTTGCTAGTCGGCGTTGCATTAGCTAAAGCCTTTAAAATCCCACTTGTCTATCAAAAACATACTGTAGTTGATGAGGTGGTGACAGAGTTTGATGAGACTAAGCATTCTTTAGCGCAGGCTAAGCTTGCTCGTGAGCATCAGTGTATGCAAATAGCAGATGCAATTATTGTACAGAGTGAGACGCAGCGTGATGCGCTCATCAAGGCGGGTGTTCAGCAGCAGAAGATTTCTATATTACCTTTAACTGAAGATGTGGCTAAGGGCTATACGGACGTTTATGAACTCGCCCAACAAACGCATTTAAACAAAAACTAATCATGATAACAATCCAACCGGTGATTTTAGCGGGCGGAGTCGGCACTCGTTTATGGCCTTTGTCGAGAGAGTCTTACCCAAAGCAGTTCTTGACACTCAATGGTGAATACACGCTATTACAGCAAACCTGGCTTCGTGTGGCTGATATCGCAGATAAGGCTCCTATCGTTGTGGCAAATGATGAGTACCGCTTTATTGTGGCCGAACAAATGCGCAGCATCGGTGTAGAGCCCTCCGCTATCTTGCTTGAGCCCGTGGGTAGGAATACCGCCCCTGCGATTGCTGTGGCTGCTTTATTTGCCTTATCTTTGGATGAGGACCCGTTATTACTCGTTATGCCGTCTGATCATGTAATAGAGGATGAGGCGCAGTTTTTAGCTTCTATTCAAACTGCCTCCACTGTCGCAGCTCAGGGTAAGATTGTCACTTTTGGCATGGTGCCTGACCGACCTGAAACAGGCTATGGCTATATACAGGCTACGGCTGGAGAGGGGATTCGTGATATTGCCACCTTTGTTGAAAAACCGGAACTAGCATTAGCTCAACAGTACCTAGATGATGGTGGTTATTTGTGGAATAGCGGCATGTTTTTATTGCGTGCTAGTGCCTATATTACGGAATTGGCGCGCTATCACCCTGAGATTCTTGTCGCTTGTCAGCAGAGTTTGAAACGGGCAAAAAAAGATCTCGATTTTATTAGACTAGATAAAGAAAGCTTTGCTTCTTCTCCATCTGTGTCTATTGATTATGCCATTATGGAAAAGACATCTAAGGCCGCTGTGATGGATGTCTCTATCGGTTGGAGTGATATTGGCTCCTATGAAGCACTATGGCAAGCTTTACCACAAAATGAACAGGGAAATGCTACGAGCGGCGATGTTGTATCAGAAGATTGTCATGATACCTTAGTTATCTCCCCGTCTCGTTTGACAGTAACTGCTGGGCTTAAAGATATTGTGATTGTAAATACCGATTGCAATCCTCAACCGCGACAACCCTCGCCACCATTGGTTTTGTGAGCGCGGGGATTCTTACCTTCACCCAAGCGATTGGTGTAGTGATTGGGGCGAATATTGGGACCACCAGCGTGGGTTGGATGGTGGCTATACTCGGTGTGAAGTTTTCCATCGGCTCATTCGCCTTACCGCTGGTCGCTTTTGGCGCCTTATGTAAGCTCTTAGGACGTGGCAAGCTAGCCTTATTCGGCATGAGCTTGGCAGGCTTCGGTCTAATCTTCTATGGCATCCAGATGTTGCAAGTCTCCATGGCGGGTTTTTCTGAACTGGTGGATCTGTCTAAATTTGCCAGCGATTCCATCGGCGCACAGATTGTACTGATACTAATCGGTATCTTAATGACTGTGATTCTGCAATCCTCCAGTGCGGCTGTTACCACTACCTTGGCGGCCTTGGCCAGTGGTGCAATTGATTTACCCCAAGCCTTGGGACTGGTAATCGGCCAGAATATTGGCACGGTCTCTACGGCAATTCTCGCCAGTTTCGGTGCCTCGGTGAATGCCAAGCGGACCGCCGCCGTACATGTAATTTTTAATCTGGTTTCTGCGGTGCTGGCCTTATTGATATTGGAGCCTTTCTTTATTTGGCTGACACAAGAAGGACGCTTAATGGCAGATTGGACGCCAGTATTTATCGTGGCGGCTTTTCATACCTTATTCAGCCTAGTTGGCACCTTATTTTTCTTCCCCGTTATCAAGCAATTTGAGCAGTTGGTGATGAAGCTTATCCCCGATAGCAGCCCATCGATTTTGGCCTTATTGGATAAGGCGAATTTATCGGTACCGGCGTTGGCGATTGATGCCTCATCCAAAGTAATTCATCATAATCTGATTGATATTCTCGGCATCTTGAAGCGCGCGGTTGAAGAGGGTGTCGTCCCCTCAAACCGTCAGCTCCAGCATATCGATGAAATCTTACAAGGCGTGCAGTTTTATATTGAAGATATGCCGACCTCAGAACACCCTGAAGATCAGAAGGGCTTGACGTTTGTCCTGCGCCTGATGGTGTATTCACGCGTCTTGCGCAGCGATTTATCGAAAATTCGTTTTGCTACGCAGATCCGTAATCACGCCGAGCTGTATCAAGTGGGCTTAGACTACAGTCATATTGTCAGTCAGTACTTAGAAGCGATTCAAGAGGGAGATTTAATGGAAGAGAGCAGTCGTATGCGGACCGAATTAATGCATCTGAAAAAATGGCTGGATGATGAAAACTCAAGCGTCCGTGAAGGGGTGATGCAGCATGCGGCAATCAAGCACCTGAGCGCCGCCGAGCGCTTAGACTTGCTCGCTGCCTTACGTTGGTTGAATCGAACCATTACCCATACCCAACGCTTGGCGAATGTCTTGTTTGAAGATGCTAAGCAGCGTTAACTACAGCCCAAACATCATCACCAACGCCGATACCGTTGCGAGTGAAATCACGGTCGATATAAAGATGGTTTGTGAGGTCAAGTCCGACTCACGCTTAAACAGGACCGCTAGCATAAATGGCCCAGTACCAGTGGGCAAGGCCGCTAAGAGAATCGCCGCTTGCTTATATAATAAGAGCATATCCGTGAAGATAAAGAAGACGAAGATGGCCGTCAGCGCCGGTAATGCCAAGAGTTTCAACCAGAGCTGGGTGAAGAGTTCGGGATGAAATTTCTTATTCTTCGTGTGACCAATAAAGAGACCAATACACACTAGGGCACAAGGACTTGCTGATGCGCTCAGCATCGAGGTGAATTGTTGCACGGGTTTCGGTAAACCAATCCCCAAAATCGAGATGACCAAGCCAAGAATTGGCGCGATAACCAGAGGATTTTTCAGTAGGGTTGCGATAGTTTTCTTCAGCGCTTTCGCCACACTGGGCTCTTCTTGCAGCGAGAACTCACTAATGGCGAGAGTAATCGCAAACAGAAAGCAAATCGTCATGATCATGGTCAAGACCACCGGCGTGGTGGATTCTGGGCCGAACACTAGGCCACATAAGGGTAGTCCCATATACCCTGTGTTGCTATACGAGATGGTGACGCAATTAATACTGCGGTCGCTGCGATGGACAGATTTCTTTTGCCATAAGAGATAGGCAAAATACAGAATCAGCATGGGCAAAAAGGCACCGAGAAAGAACTCGGGCTGATATAACTCATCCCATGGTGTTGTGGTGACCACTTGGAACATCAAGGCAGGTAAGGCTAGCCAGACAATATATAGGTTTAAGTGGCTGGTCGCTTCAGGCGGTAAGATATGACGTCGAGCAACAAAAAATCCCAAAAATATTAAAGCAAAGATGGGAATAACCGCATTGATAACCATGCTCACAATGAAAACCTATCTATTTAAAAGCTATCTTAATAACACGATGTACTTTACAAATAACATGACGTAGTTGCCGAGAATAGTCATAATGATTCAAAACAATCTCAATCAACTAGGTGCTTTAAAAATAACACGACGTAAGCCGTGATTGCTCATATCTATTTAAAAGCCGTCTCAATAAAACTACGTAATTTACGTGAATGCAATTGTTCAGGTGGCATCTCGCGCAGAATCTCTAAAGCACGCATGCCAATCTGTAAGTGCTGACCCACCTGTGTGCGATAGAAATCAGTCGCCATACCCGGTAACTTTAACTCACCATGTAAGGGCTTGTCTGACACACACAGCAACGTACCATATGGTACTCGAAAACGGAACCCATTGGCAGCAATTGTCGCTGATTCCATATCTAAACCAATCGCCCGCGACTGTGAGAGGCGCTGCACAGGTTCCTGTTGATCGCTAAGTTCCCAGTTGCGGTTATCAATACTGGCGACAGTCCCCGTGCGCATAATGCGCTTCAGATCCCAATCCTTTAAACCTGAAATTTGTGCGACAGCTTTCTCCAGGGACACTTGAATTTCCGCCAAGGGTGGAATGGGAATCCATATCGGCAAGTCCGCATCAAGCACATGGTCTTCACGTACATAACCATGCGCCAGCACATAATCGCCCAAGCGTTGCGTATCGCGTAGCCCCGCACAATGACCTAGCATAATCCAAGCCGATGGGCGCAAGACGGCAATATGGTCAGTAATGGTTTTCGCATTCGATGGACCTACCCCAATATTTACCAAGGTAATGCCACTACCATCGGCACGCTTTAAGTGATAAGCCGGCATCTGCGGGTGACGGAAAACTTTGTCTTCAGCACGCACACCCGGCAGGCTAATACGATTGCCTGGTTCGACTACACTGGTGTAACCACTGGCAGGGTCTTCAATCAGCTCCAGCGACTTTTGCACGAAAGCATCAACGTAAAACTGATAGTTTGTGAATAAAATAAAATTTTGGAAGTGTTCAGGGCTTGTCGCTGTGTAATGCTCCAGACGATGCAGAGAATAATCCACGCGAGGGGCGGTAAATGGCGCCAGCGGCTCAGCTTGACCGGGTTCGACTTTTAAGGTGCCATTCACAATCGCATCATCCATCACCGCCAGATTCGGCACATCGAAGTAATTACGCAAGGACAGACCCACCGAATCGGCATAAATCCCTTGCATATATTGACTACCGACAAAGGCAAAATGCAGCGGAATCGGAGACTTCGACTCACCAATCTCGACGCCCACACCGTGGTTCTTAATTAAGAGACCGATTTGTTCAAGTAAGTATTTCTTGTATAAAAGCGGCTGGGTGATCGTGGTCTGGTAGGTGCCAGGTTCCGATAAATAACCATAGGACAGACGTGAGTCCAGATCCTTATGCGACAGTTCGCGAATACGGATAGCAGGGTAGAAAGCACGCACATGCGAGTTCTCCGCTAGATTGCCCTCTAAGTGCAGGGCAAATGCATCACGGATATATTTTGTATTCCGCTCATAGATAAACAATAGGCGCTCATACGCCTGTTCCGCGCTTTCATAGCGCGTGAAGGTAATATGTTCAGGAGATAGAATTGATTTGGGCATGGTCATAGCGAATTACCTTATTTCTTGATTTCTCAATCACTAGAGATTACCACGTATGATAACTATCTTACTTGTCATCATTATTGCAGTGAAGCATTTTCTTGTGGATTGGACGCGAAATGAGTAAGTAGGCGTGGTGGTTTTATATTTCCGTCGATAAGCGTTGCTACAGTGACATTAGGATAGTTAAGCTTAGTGATTTACGTACTGTGCCGCTTGATATTGTCATATAGTGAAGAAATTAAATGACTAACGGTGTTTTACAGAAGTCCAGCGCGTATTACAATAGAGCACTGAGAAAACCTAAAGGAAGACAGGAATGGATTGGAATGCAGCAGTAGAACGCCTCATGCCTATGTTAGAAAACTTTGCGGTGAATTTTGTCGTCGCTATCTTCATCTTAATCGCCGGTTGGTACCTATCACGCCTAGTCGGTCGCACTGTGCGCGGCGTCGCCCATCGCTCTAAGGCAGTTGATTTCACCGCGGTGCCGATGATTGAGGGGATTATTACCTGGGGCATTCGCATCCTAGTGATTATTGTGGTGCTATCCCAATTCGGTATTAAGACCACCTCTTTAATTGCGGCCTTGGGTGCGGCGGGCTTAGCGATTGGCCTCGCCTTACAAGGTACGCTACAGAATATTGCCGCAGGCATTATGTTGATTGCCTTACGCCCGATTCGCGCGGGTGAGAATGTGACGATACAGACCAGTAA
>CAZIKJ010000430.1:0-11738 GCA_964539685.1 uncultured Pelistega sp. | reverse complement strand
GCTGTGTATGATATTTTCAACAGTGAATATCTAAGCCAAAATACCCCATGGAGCTTAGTCAGTCACCAAATCACTTCCGTACCGAATGCCGCTGAAGGCAATGCTTTCGTACTTGAGGCTGAATTGATCAATGATGGCGTGACTAAGAAAGTCAAAGGCCAAGGCGATGGGGCACTTTCTGCCTTTGTCAACGCCTTAAACTTACCGATTCGCTTTATGGACTACCACGAGCATGCATTAGGCAGTGGCGAGAAAACCAAGGCCGTCTGTTATGTTGAATTGCGCTTAGGCGAATCTCAAACAGGCTTTGGTGTCGGTATTCACGTGGATATCGTCACGGCGTCATTCCAAGCTGTATTAAGTGCGGTTAACCGTCATATTAATGCAGCAGCACAAGAGCAAGCCGCATAAGGTCTACTCAGCTGTAGCAACAAAAGTAGCAACATGAAGGCCTAGCGTTGAAGTAAAGTTCAACGCTAGGCCTTATCTATTACCAAGCCGATGAACTATTCCACACCACGTTATCCTCGGGATCAGCTTGTGCGGCCTTCATCATTTCCAACAGAGGGTAAGCACGACGTGCCAGATTGACGGGCTCTTGCACAGGATGAGGCTTCTCTTCGTCATTCTCTTTCAGACGATCTTCATCCTCATAGCTAGGTGTTGGGTTTTCTACCTTATCACTATGCATCGCACGCTCTAAATTGGCAATCGCTGGGGCTAACTGTTCATGCGTAATCACCCCCTGTTCTGGCATCGTCTCATAAGTACGCCCCATAGCCTTCAGCACTTGCAGAGCGTCTTTACCTAACATCAACACTTCACCACTCGATTTTGAACGAAATGTAATCAGCATCACTTACTCCCTATGATCGATTAAGAATAGTACTGCATTCATTGTACTCTTAAATAGCAATTATCTTGCTTTAGCGCTAAGTACACAATGCTTTACATCTTACTCTAGCAGGCGCTAACACAGCCCCAATCTGCTTAAGCGTAAGCACAATATGCCTTGAGCTGCTTGACTCGCTTAGACTGTAAACTCCCTCTTTCTGCGCTAAGAGATGAGAGCGGCGCCCTAGATATGTTATTATTTTACTTATCAATATATCCTTGTAAAACAGCGCTCTAGCTCGACTAGATCCTGTTTGTTTTATTCACTTTACGATACCAAGATTCTATGCTCCCAGAGCTTCAAGCACAACTTAGCCAGTTATTGGCCGAGGCAGTCACTGCACTGCTTCCAGATCAAACCCCTAGCATTAAACTCGAGCGTCCAAAGCAAGCGGACCATGGGGATATCGCGACGAATATTGCCATGCAATTAGCGAAACCCGCCAAGCGCATTCCGCGCGAGCTTGCGCAAGACATAGTGACCACATTAATGAATCTGCCACAAGCACAAGACTTGCTTGAGTCAGCAGAAATTGCTGGTCCTGGTTTTATTAACTTACGCCTTAAGCCGTCTGTACATCAAGCCATTATTCGTACCATTCAAGAGCAAGGCGCAAATTACGCCAAAAGCGCTCCGAATGGCGAATCGATGATTGTAGAGTTCGTTTCTGCCAACCCAACGGGTCCTTTACACGTGGGTCATGCACGTCAGGCAGCGCTTGGTGATAGTATTTGCCGCCTTTTTAGTGCCAGTGGCTATCAAGTGCATCGTGAGTTCTACTATAACGATGCTGGCAACCAGATTAATAACCTCGCCACCAGCGTACAGGCGCGTGCTCGCGGTCAATCACCTGATGATGCAAGCTATCCTGCGGATGGTTATCGTGGTGACTATATTCTGGATATTGCCAATGACTACATGGCAGGCAAGACTGTTGAGGCTGATGGTCAACTCATCACTGGTGCAGCAGATCTTGAGAACATCGATGAGATCCGCCGTTTTGCCGTGGCTTACTTACGTCGTGAACAAGATTTAGACCTTAAAGCTTTTAATTTAATCTTTGACGAATACTATCTCGAAAGCTCTCTGTATACCGACGGCAAGGTTGAACAAACGGTGAAGCAACTCACTGAGAATGGCTTCACTTATGAGCACGAAGGTGCTCTCTGGCTTAAAACCACTGAACTAGGTACTGGTGACGATAAAGACCGCGTGATGCGCAAGTCCGATGGTAGCTACACCTATTTCGTCCCTGACGTGGCTTATCACATCACGAAGTGGCAACGTGGTTATCATCATGCCATTGATATTCAAGGCAGTGACCACCATGGTACGGTGGCTCGTGTGCGTGCGGGTTTACAGGGTTTAAACCTCAATATCCCGAAAGACTATCCTGCTTATATCTTGCATAAGATGGTTCGTGTCATGCGCAATGGCGAGGAAGTGAAGATTTCTAAGCGTGCCGGCTCTTACGTCACGATGCGCGATTTAATTGACTGGGTTGGCCAAGATGCGGTGCGCTTTTTCCTCATTCAGCGCCGTGCGGATACGGAGTTTACCTTTGATGTTGACTTAGCACTAGCCAAGAGCTCAGACAATCCGGTTTACTATATTCAGTATGCCCATGCGCGTATCTGCAAGATCTTACGTGATAGTGCTGTCGCGAATGCAGACTTACAAAAAGCCGATGCCGCTCTCTTAGTCGCACCGACTGAAATTACACTCTTAAAGCGTCTTGCAGAGTTGCCAAGCATGATTCAGCTGGCCACTAAAGAACTTGGCCCGCACTATATTGCTTTCTGGTTACTTGAACTAGCCACCGATTTCCATGCTTGGTACACGGCTGAACGTATGATGATTGAAGATCCTGAGCTTAAATTAGCGCGTCTTGCTCTAGCCGATGCCACTCGCCAAGTGATTGCCAATGGTCTAGACCTACTAGGCGTATCTTCTCCAGAGCAAATGTAATATGGCTACAACTCGACGCAAACCCGCTACTCGCAGCCGCAAAGCTCCTGCTAAACAGTCAGCTAAGCGCAGTCCTTTCGGTTTTCTTATGTTTGGTCTTATTTTGGGCTTAGCGCTGGCAGCTTTTTTAAGCTACTACCTAAAGAGTTCGCCACTGCCTTTTACCCAACAGACTAGCCAAGTCCCAGGTCAGCCGAGTACGGGAGCACGTCAGCCTCAGCAAGCACCCCTTCACGCGCCTACACGCAATAGTGAGGCACAGCTTGCAAGTCAAACAGCACCGAGTCAAGTGCAGCCCAATCAAGCTGTCACGCCAAATGGGCCAGCAGCGTCTAGCACTACTCCTACAAGCTCTATTGCGGCACAAACCGCCAACAATCAAGTCGGCAATCAGCATGCACCTAATGCTGCCGACCCTATTGGTGCCATGATTGATCCCAATTCAGGCTTAGTGACGACACCGCTTGCGCAATCCACGGCACGGATTAATCCTGATGCATTGATCAAACAAAAACCTGAAGCAGCTAAAACGCCTAATGCCTCTACAAGCACCACCGCAAACAGCAACTCTGCCGCAGATACTGGCGCTAGTGCAAGTGCTGCAACAAAAAACACAGCAGCAAGCAATACCAAGCCAAAAGCGACAACGGGTTCAGGGGATCAAATTGCTCAGTTGATTAAGACCATCCCTGCTGAGCCAAAAACCCCTAGCATTAGCCAAAATCTAGCCTCAGCACCGCTACGGATCCAAGCGCCTAGCTCGGTCGCTGCAACGGATAAAGGGATTCATTTAAATAATACCCAGGCGAGTAGCAACAAATCTGGCGCCAGTACTACGCAAGCAAGTAGTAGTCCCACGTCGGGCACCAAGAACAATGCCGCTGCGAAGAAAATCAGCACCCAATACTTACAAGTGGGCTCTTTCGCTAACTATCAAGAAGCGGATGCCACCCGAGCACGCATGCTCCTCTTGGGTTTTAGTAATGTGAGTATCTCTAAAACTCGTGTTAATAACACCGAATTTAATCGCGTTAGAATTGGCCCCTTCAATGATGAGCAAGCTTTAAAAGCCTCACAGCAAAAGCTGCAATCGGCCAATATACAGTCAACTGTTGTACGTTAATTGCCAGTAGTTAGGCAGGCTGTTTGAGGTCTATCGCTGTGTCGCTATCATCACAAATCGCCTCATAAGAGCAGCGATAAAATTGGCGCTCTACACAGACTAAAGAGTGATCTTATAACTCAATTGCATATACAAGACAAGCCATCTTAAGGTGGTGGCTTGCATGTAATCATTTGTAGCCAATTATCCCCTTTTCAATCGCATAAACGAGACCAAAGACTTAACAAGCCAAGGGCTTTTACGTTACATTATTACTTATTGATTGACTCACTGATGAGATAATAGAAAATGATGAATTTAAGAAAATTTTTAGCACGTGTAGTTCCTGCTTTAGCACTGATGTCTGCCGCTGCTACACCAGCATTGGCTCAACAAGGGCCACAGTTTATTCCTTTGGATCCACCATTCACTTCTGAAACTGCAGGCAAGCAAGAAGTACTAGAATTTTTCTCTTATGCATGCAGTCACTGTGCGGTAATGGCACCGATGGCCGATAATTTAAGTAAGGAGTTTCCTGAGTCGTTCACACTTGTGCATGTGCCAGTGAGCTTTAATGCGTCTATGGTGCCTATGCAGCATCTGTACTACTCTCTTGTGGCTTTAGACCGTAAAGACCTCCACCTTAAAGTCTTCGATGCAATCCACAAGCAAAAACAACGCTTATTTACCCGTGATGAAATTATTGATTGGGCTGCCAAGCAAGGAATTGATAAGCAAGAATTTACCGCAACTTATGATTCATTCGGTGTAGGCGCGAAGGTAAAGCGTGCGGCTGAACTCACCGACCAATACAAAGTAAACTCAACACCAACCTATGCGGTTGCAGGTAAATATATCACTTCTCCTGGTATGACCGGCACCTATGAAAGTGCCACCACAGTTATTAAAGAGTTAGTGGCTAAAGAAACCGCCCAATAAAGCTACCACCCCTCCTCGAGGTAGTGAGCGACTCTGACGCTGCAACAAGAAGGACTCCAGATTTATAAATCTAGGAGTCCTTTTTTATGGGGCTCAACTGATCCCCTGAAGCAGTAAGCGCTTAAGCCGAAACAGCACGTGACTTATTCAATGCTTGCTCCAAATCATCAATAAGATCACCGACATATTCCATACCAATATGCAAGCGAACCAGGCTTGGGTAATCCTTATTCCAATACGCGTGTTGCGGCATATAATCAGTACCCACCATCTCCACAAGGCTTTCATAACCGCCCCATGAATAACCAATGCTGAAGAGTTCAAGAGCATTCACAAACACCTCGGTTTGCTTTTTACTTAAGTTCAAGGCTACGGACATCATACCGTTAGAGCCTATTGCATCGCGCTGCCATAAAGCATGTTTTTTGTCTTGTGCATAGGCAGGATGATAAATCTGTAAAGTCTCCGCTTGTTGCGCAAAGAAATCGCAAACAGCTAAGGCATTCAGCGCATGACGCTGCATACGTACATCTAGCGTGCGGGCACCGCGAAGAGCGAGCCATACATCGTCCGCACTCACCGAGTAACCTAAGGCGTATTGATTCGTATCAATACGCTTAATTAATTCGGTGCCTTTTACCACAACCGCACCCATCAATAAATCAGAGTGTCCACCGATATATTTGGTCACAGCCACTAGACTAATATCCACACCCAGGTCAAGCGGACGGTAGGCCATACCTGAACCCCAGGTATTATCCGCCACCACAATTAGATTGTGCTTTTTCGCAAAAGCAACCAGTGCGGGCACATCAAGCATCTCAAATAACAAAGAGCCTGGCGACTCAAGATAGAGAATACGTGTCGTCGGCTGTACATGCTGCTCCAAACTGTCCACATCAGTAAAAGAGCAGAATGTCGTACTAATATTCATGCGCTTTAACACGGTATCTTGCATCACACGTACAGGACCATACACGCAATCGGCCGCCAACATATGATCACCCGCACTCAATAAAGACAATAAAACCATAGAAATCGCGCCCAAACCTGAAGGTGCGAGGAAAGTACGCTCTCCACCTTCAAGCGCACACATCATTTCTTCAAACGCCGCGTGCGTATCCATACCACCACGCCCATAACCCGCAATGCGCTCGCCAGCGTTCTTACGGCGATAGGTTTCCTGCAAGTCAGCCACTGTATTAAAGCGTACTGTACTCGTACGAATCGAAGGTAAAGCCACGGGAGCAACAGGATGGTCCTCATCGCAAGGCGCAGTACCTAGATGAGCAAGTTTGGTCAAGAGAGAATGAGACATATGTGGGTGCCTATGAATAATGGAGAAAGATACAAATCGTCAAGCAGAAAACTGGATACGACCAGATGCGCTACAATTATAACGCTTCAATAATAACAGATTAACCCTTAGCCGCTAAACACCATGCCACTCGACACCTTTCTGAGTTTCTTTAGCATCTGCGCCCTGATTGCGATTTCGCCAGGCCCTGATAATATTTTCGTGCTTCTGCAAACTGCCCTCTATGGCCATCGTGTAGGCTTTGTCATTGTTTTGGGCTTAATGAGCGGCATTGTTTTCCATACTTTGCTCGTCACCTTAGGCGTGGCTGCTTTATTAAAAGCCTCAGCAACTGCATTCATCCTCTTAAAATTTATTGGCGCCGCCTACCTACTTTATCTCGCTTATTTGACCTTCAAGGCGCGACCTATTAGCTTACCCGAAAGCACACTGAAGACAAAGCCTGTTGAGGCAAGTCCTGTTGTTGCGGGTTCTATTGGGTCGAATCAGGTTCGTATAGAGCCCACCCAGACGCCGCAAGCCTGCACATCGCAGTCCAGTCTTACTCAAACTATGGCGACAACGTCAGCAGGGGAAGCCACCTCCAACTCTGGCGCAACAGATATAAGCTCACGCATGAGTTTATGGCAGTATTATCGCCGGGGCATTTTTATGAATATCACCAATCCTAAGGTGAGTTTATTCTTCTTGGCCTTTTTCCCACAATTTACCTATTCGACGCAAATTCCTGTGAGCCAACAGATGCTTAGCTTGAGCGGAATTTTTGTCTTGGCGACGTTTGTGGTCTTCAATTCAATTGTGATTTTTAGCGCTTATTTTGGCCGTATCTTACGCCAATCACCACAAGCTCAGATCATCTTAAATTGGATCACGATTGTGGTGTTTTGTGGCTTAGCCCTGCGCTTATTATTAGGTTAAAAGTGCGCCAGGGCTGAGCTAGAGGGGGGTGCGCTTGAGGGGTGCGCTAGGCACCCGCATCATTAGCTGTTTTTCTGAAAGCGATACACACCATCTTCGCCCAACTCGCGGTTCACTTTGCCCGCAAAATACAAGGCATGTAAGTGCGCTAAAGCCTCACCCATGGCAAATGTCAGCTGATGTAAATCAAGTTGACGTTTAAACATCTTAGGCACCACCTCAGTCACCGTCACGGGTTCATCACAGGCTTCGAGCAACTCTGCTAAGCGCTCATCATGATGTTCGAACTGTTGTTGGATACGCTCATGTAAACCCTTGAAAGGACGACCATGTGAAGGCAGAATCAAGGTATCTGCATCAAGACGTTCGAATTTTTTAATGGAGTCTAGGTACAGCGGCAACGGATTGGCCTCAGGCTCATGATCAAAGACGCTGACGTTGGTTGAAATACGTGGCAACAACATATCACCCGAGATAAGGACTTTCAAGCTTGGGCAATATAAGGCAATATGCTCGGGCGCATGACCATAACCACTAATGAGCTCCCAGTTATGCTTGCCGATAGTTAAGCTTGCGCCATCAAGCAGACGATGAAAACTACTCGGTGGTGGGCTCACGAGGCCTGGATAATAAGTTGCACGTTGGCGAATTTTCTCTTGCGAGTCCGCATCCACTAAGCCATGACGCGCAAAGTGACGCACGGCCACCTCACCACCTGTGCCTGCTCCACCCGCTGGCATTGAGGCCCACAGTTTCGATACATAGTAGTCTGTCATACTGATGAATAGCGGTACATTTAGCTTCTCACATAACCAACCCGCTAAGCCAACATGGTCTGGATGCATATGGGTCACGATCACACGAGTCACTGGCAAGCCATCAAGTTCATTCTTAAAGACCTCTTCCCACAGCTCTTTCACAGGATCTTTAGCAATGCCACAGTCAACAATTGTCCAGCCTTCTTGGCCTAGGTAATTATCACGCAGTAACCATAAATTAATATGATCCAAGGCAAAGGGCAATGGCATATTAATCCACTTCACACCTGGCGCTACTTCAATCGCATAACCTGGCTTAGGTTTCTCTTCTCCAAATGGATAAGCCAATTTCATTTCATTTTGATTCATCTCACACCCAATTTATTTTTAATTGACAACTATGCCTATACTATAGCAAACTTTACGTAAACGTAAAGATTATATTTTTGACTATGAACCAAACAACCTGGACCATTTCTGAGCTTGCCGACGAGTTTCAATTAACCGCACGGACGTTGCGCTTTTATGAGCAACACGATATCCTCAGCCCCGAGCGTGACGGACAGAAGCGTATCTACTCTCAACGCGATCGCACGCGCTTAAAGCTAGCCTTGCGAGGAAAGCGCTTGGGCTTTTCGCTCAGTGAAATCTGTTCTCTGATTAATATGTATGAGGGTCCAGGCAGCACGGAACCTCAGCTTAATACCTACATTACCGTCTTAAGTAAACACAAGGCTCAACTTCTCCAGCAGAAAGCCGATATCGAGCAAGTATTAGCAGAATTAACGACCCAAGAAGAGCATTGCCAATCCTTACTCAACGCCCTACATCCTAAAAAATAAACCTAGCAACTAGCGAGTCTACGCTAAGCGACGAACTCACCATGTCGGCCATGCCTATGCTCTCAGGATAAACAACGAGCATCTGGCATCTGGCATCTGGCATCTGGCATCTGGCATCTGGCATCTGGCATCTGGCATCTGGCATCTGGCATCTAATGAATTGTTGCATTTCAACATCGTGGCTCCACCTAGGTAAATCCCTAGGTTTACGTTAACGTCAACTTAGGATTACAATAAACCTAATCTGCTAATTATCCCCTTGCTAACCCGGAGATTTCCCCATGAACTTACCAGGATTAAATTTCGAACTCGGTGAAGATATTGATATGTTGCGTGATGCCATCCGCACCTTTGCTGATGCCGAAATTGCGCCACGCGCCCATGAAATCGATCAAACCGACCAATTCCCTATGGACCTATGGAAGAAGTTTGGTGATATGGGCCTATTGGGTCTCACGGTCAGTGCCGAATATGGTGGTACTGAATTAGGTTACTTAGCACATATGATTGCCATGGAAGAAATCTCACGTGCATCAGCATCCGTGGGCTTATCCTATGGTGCCCACTCTAACCTCTGCGTTAACCAATTGCACCGCAACGGCACGGCCGCACAGAAAGCCAAGTATTTACCTAAGCTCGTTAGTGGCGAGCATGTGGGTGCCTTGGCCATGAGTGAACCTGGTGCGGGTTCTGACGTAGTGAGCATGAAATTACGCGCCGAAAAGAAAGGCGATCGTTATGTGCTTAACGGCAACAAGATGTGGATTACCAATGGCCCCGACGCCGACACCTTAGTGGTTTATGCCAAAACCGACCCTGAGGCGAATGCGCGCGGCATTACCGCCTTTATTATTGAAAAAGACTTCCCAGGCTTCTCCATCGCTCAGAAATTAGATAAATTGGGTATGCGCGGCAGTCATACAGGTGAACTTGTATTCCAAGACTGTGAAGTACCTGAAGAGAACGTATTGGGTGAGATCAATGGCGGCGTGAAGGTGCTCATGAGTGGCTTAGACTATGAACGCGCAGTGCTTACGGGTGGTCCGATTGGCATTATGCAAGCCGTGATGGACAACGTTGTGCCCTATATCCATGACCGCAAACAATTTGGCCAATCTATCGGCGAATTCCAATTAATCCAAGGCAAGATTGCCGATATGTACACCACCTTGCAAGCATCACGTGCGTTCCTCTATACCGTGGGCAAGAACCTAGATCGCCTAGGTGCAGGTCATGTACGTGAAGTCCGTAAGGATTGCGCGGCTGTCATTCTGTATTGCGCTGAGAAAGCCACTTGGATGGCTGGTGAAGGCATCCAGATTTTAGGCGGTAACGGTTACATTAACGAATATCCAGTCGGTCGCTTATGGCGCGATGCCAAGCTGTATGAAATTGGTGCTGGTACGAGCGAAATTCGCCGTATGCTGATTGGTCGTGAGTTATTTAGCGAAACCCTATAGAGAACCCATGTATAGCGGCATTCAGGCTGCTTTATAAGCCATAAGCAATAGCAATTTTCTATACGTTCAAGAATGATTATTTAAGTTTAGCCTAGTATAAATACTAGGCTGAGCGAATCACCTTGACCCGAGAAATAATCTTGCTTAGGCTTGATGCACCCAAATGCCTTACAGAGGAAACCTATATGCAAAATTTAAGTGCTGCAGATCACACGAAAATTCAACAAGTTAAGGTCTTGCCTTCTCCTTTGGAGATTGCCCGTAAGATCTTAGCAGGGTTTGATCGTCACTACTCTTTGTTTCGCTTTAGTGCACAACGTGCCAAGACCTTGTATGAATCACATGACTGGCATGCGATTCAGTACCTCTCTAAAGAGCGCATTGAATACTATGACACACGTGTGCGCGAAACCACTTATCAAATTGCCCAGCTATTAGAAAAAACTCACGGTTTAAAGTTAGAGAAATTTGAAGATCTCACTCCTGAGCAAGCCGAGTACTGGCAAGATATCAAGCGTGAGTTCGTCGGCCTATTAAGTGATCACTTACAGCCTGAATTGGCAGAGTCTTTCTTCAACTCTGTCACCACACGAATTTTGCATAGTAACTACTACCACAATGATTTCTTATTTGTCCGCCCTGCGGTAGCGACCGACTATATGGACTATGAGAGTCAGGCTTATCGTGTGTATTACCCTCAGCATGGTGGTACAGTTAATTGTGTAAAGCAATTAGTGAATGACTTCCAACTTGAGCTGCCGTTCAAGGATTTGCACGGTGATGCACGTAAGATTGTGCAACGTGCCGTGCGCTCTTTACAACAATTAATACCTGGCACCCATGTATTTCGCATTACGCCTGATTGCCAGATTCATGTACTGAACACACTGTTTTATCGCAATAAGGGTGCCTATATTGTTGGCCGCTTGGTGAATAACAATATGATTTACCCTTTCAGCATCCCCATCTTGCATACCAAGAGCAATGAGCTCCAGCTTGATGCGCTCTTATTTACACGGGATGAGATCAGTACCTTATTTAGCTTTACCCGTGCTTATTTCCTAGTGGATATGCCCGTACCTAGTGCCTACGTGGATTTTCTTGCAACCTTAATGCCGAATAAGGCTAAGGCAGAGCTATATACTTCTCTAGGCTTACATAAACAAGGTAAGACCTTGTTTTATCGTGACTTTCTACGCCATATAAAGAACTCAACCGATAAGTTCGATATCACACCAGGTATTAAGGGGATGGTAATGGCGGTGTTTGACCTACCCTCCTTCCCTTATGTGTTTAAGCTGATTCGTGACAATATCCGCAAAGACGGCATGACCCATGAGATCGTCAAAAAGAAATACCATATGGTCAAGATGCATGACCGGATTGGTCGCATGGCCGACACGTGGGAATATTCACAAGTTGCCCTACCGAAGAATCGTTGCACCCCAGCTCTGCTAAAAGAGCTGCGTCAAGAAGTGCCTAGCCTGCTGACCGAGACACCAGATACGATCATCATCAAGCATGCTTATATCGAGCGC
>CAZIKJ010000429.1:0-4636 GCA_964539685.1 uncultured Pelistega sp. | reverse complement strand
CTGTTTGGATATAGATAGGTTTGGCTGGATTAGGTTCAAGTAATTTACGTAAGCGTGAAATCTGTACGTCTAAGCTGCGGTCAAAAGCTTCGTACTCACGACCACGGGCCAGTTCCATCAACTTATCACGGGATAAGGGTTGCTTTGGATGACGAGCAAAAACCTTAAGTACTGAGAATTCACCCGTGGTAATGGGGATAACTTCAGTTTCCTCGCTGTCCTCAAAAGACTTGCTTAGAGTGCGCGTGGATAGGTTAAGCGTATATGGGCCAAAGTTAACGATTTCACTATCTTGGCTTGGTGCACCAGGGTGTTCATCAGCTTGGCGACGACGTAAGACGGCATTGATCCGTGCGAGTAATTCGCGCGGATTAAACGGTTTCGCAAGATAGTCGTCAGCACCCATTTCTAGGCCTAAGATACGGTCAATGTCCTCGGCTTTAGCGGTTAGCATAATGATAGGAGTGGTATTGCCTGAGCCACGTAGGCGACGGCAAATTGACATGCCATCTTCGCCAGGCATCATGACATCCAGAATCAGGAGATCAAAATGTTCATGTGGCCAGATTTTTGTCATCTCACGACCATCTTCAGCGACAAAGACTGAAAAGCCTTGTTCGGTGAGGTAGCGACGTAAGAGGTCCCTTAGACGTGGATCGTCGTCAACCACGAGAATTTTACGAGCTGTATTTGTATTCATGGGTTCCGTTCTTATAAAAAATCGTTGAAGAAAAAAAAGACAACAATTTAGATGCGTGATTAATTTGTAACAACTCCTATGTTACACAAATTTAGTCGATTAAGCATTTCTGAATGTAAAAGTTTTTTTGATTGGTAATCACTTGCAATTATTTTGCATAGAATTCGCTTTTTTCAATAAGAAAACTCTAAAATGGTGGATTAAACGCAGGGGTGTTATTTTTAGCAGGGGTGTTATTTTTATTCACCATGCGCTTACCCATTATCTGAAATTTTTTGAAAAAAGCATGAAACGAAATTTTGTGGCCATTGAGAATGCGGCGAATAGTTCTAGTGTAGCCTTACTGCAAGTGGCAGAAGATGAGCAATTTTCATTATCTGGACGTGTTAATCAGGCAGAGCAACAGCATGCCGAGCATATCTTACCGATGTTGGATGAATTACTGAATGAGGCAAAACTACCTAAGCAGGCGATTCATGGCGTGGTCTTTTCTCAAGGGCCAGGGGCTTTTACGGGTTTACGGATTGCGTGTGGCGTAGCGCAAGGCTTGGCGCTAGGCTTAGGGCTTGATGTGGTGGCGGTGGATTCGCTGCGCGCTACGGCAAGTAGGGTGCAGAATAAGCCTGATTATGATCTGATTGTCTCGGTCTTAGATGCACGTATGCAAGAGGTGTATCTAGCGGTATATCAGCCAGTTGTGGGTGCTGCTCTGGAGGCTACAGGTCAAATAGCTGAGGTGTTGGAGGTGGGAGATCTGGTCGGCAATGTGTTAATGAGAGACGTGCCGTTACACACCGTGCAAGCACCTGTCTTGATTGGGGTGGCGGATGTAATTCCCTGGTTGCGAGAGCAATTGATACCAAGTTTGAATGGAGACCTTAAAGCAAGGCGAGCGATACAAGGACAGGCCGTTCAGGAACAGGGTGCGCATGAAATAGCGCAGGGTAGCGCTGATGATAGCGCATATACATTACAGGTTTTGCTCTGTGGCAATGCCTTAGATGAATATGCTCAGGTTTTTACTCAAGGTCTTATTGAGAGTCGGGCACTCGTTGATGTCATGACAAGCAGTGCTAATCAGGTGCAGGCTGAAGGGGATTCACATCTTACTCAAGCGGTGATTGACTCTCTTGTTCATCCAGTACAAGCGAAGTCGTTCGGTGTGGAGTTTCATCTTGGGCACACGACTTGGCCTAGCGCTGAGGTCTTGGTGCAATTGGGCTATGAAGAATTTAAACAAGGTCGAGCGATGGCCGCTGAATTAGTGGCACCGCTTTATCTGCGTGATAAGGTCGCATTTACCACTGCGGAGCGAGAACAGGGGATGGGCGGTAATCCTAAGGCGGAACTGCCGCAGCATAGCAGTGATCTGAAAAGTGCATCAAGTCTGTATGTGATCGAAGGTTTGGCGGCCAGCTTAAGCAAAGTTGATGCACGTATTGTAGCTATGCAAGCCGCTGATATTAAAGCGGTTCTTTCCATCGAAAACCAAGTGCAATTGGAGCCGTGGACGGCGGGCATGTTCGCCGATAGTTTAGAGGCGAATTATAAGGCATGGATTTTGCGCCATAGGAGTGGTCAAATTATGGGCTATGCTTTGCAGATGTTTGCTCCAGATGTGGCCCACCTCTTAACCATTGCCGTTGCGCCAGAGTGGCAGCAGCAGGGCTTGGGTCGCTTATTATTAAGTTGGACTGAGCAACAGGTACTAGAGGCTGGTTTAACAGCGCAGATGCTTGAAGTACGTGTCTCGAATGAAGCAGCGCGTGCGCTTTACGCGGCAAAGTCTTATCAGCAGATTGGTTTGCGAAAGGGCTACTATAAGGGTCTTAATGGGCAGAGTGAAGATGCGCTAGTATTACAGAAAAATCTCTTATAATGCGGGTATGACCATGCATTCTGAATTCCCTATGACACCTATTGCTCCTATTGCATCTATTCCCTCGCAGCCGCCCGCACTGAATCATCTGCAAGTTCTCTGGCTGAAAGAGTTAGGGATTGAGCAGTTATGGGGTAATAATTTACAAGCTCAGGATCAGCTCACGTCTTATGGTGAGCAGGCCAAATCAGTTATACCCTCAGCTTCTCAAGCAGCATCGCCAGCGCAAACAGTATCCGATGGGCGCTTAGGACCAGTACAGTCTGAAACAAGTATGATACCCCCTCAAGCTAGCTTGACTCAGTCTAATGTCAGCATTCAACAAGTCACTCAATCTTCCCTCGGCTCGTCCCCGTCTAGTGGCGCAGCAACAGGGGGCGATAAACCAGCCAAGCAAGCGCATAAAAACAATCCGCTCTCTCGCCTATTGGAAGATATGTCTGATCAGCAGAAGCAATCGAAAAGTCGTCGTTTGCAACGCAAAGAGGCCATTCGCCAAGCAGATCGCCCTCAGGTCGAAGGACTGGACTGGGCGCAATTAGCAGCGCAGGTACAAAGCTGTCAAGCTTGCCCATTACATGAGGAGCGTACGCATGCCGTATTCGGTGAGCTAGGCTCACAAGCCACCTTAATGATTATTGATGAGATGCCTGGTAAGGAAGATGATTTAAGTGGGCACTTATTTGATAGTCGCAGCGGGCTCTTATTAGATAAGATGTTGGCGGCGATTGGTTTAGATCGCAACGATGTCGTTCTAAGCAGTCTTCTTAAATGCCGCTCTGCTGATGGTGCACCGAGTGAATTAAGCTTGATGCAATGCCAGCACTATCTCTTAGCGCAAATTCAGTTAGCGCAACCGCGTTGTATCTTGGTACTGGGGCGCGCAGCGTTCAGCTTCTTGCAACAGACTCCAGGGCCTTTTGAGCATTTACGTGAGCAGGAGTGGCATTACACGACTGCACAAGGACAAGAGATTCCTGTGGTGGTGAGTTATCACCCTGGCTATCTTATGATTCACCAAGAGGATAAGGCGCTCGCCTGGCAAGACTTAAAGCGTGTAGCGAAAATTCTTGCTGCTTAGACTCGTAAACATGCAAGCTAAGCTCGAATTAAACCTGTGACTCAAGCTCGTGTCAGACGATAAGTGCGTATAAGGGGTGTATAAAATGTGATAAGGCGCTTGTATGAGAAGCGCCTTATCGTGTTTTACTGTGCCTTACCGTGACCAAGCTCACCAATCTCGGCAAAGGCCTGTGGATACTTGTTCCTATTATGCTTACTTAAGAACATAATCAAGAACATCAGGACGGCAACAATAGAACCAAAGATAATAATAATGGTATTAATGTGTAAGTCCATATGTACCATAAAGCCGTATATCGCCACCATAAATAGGATATTTAATTGCTCATTAAAGTTCTGCACGGCAATTGAGTGGCCTGCAGAGAGCAGGACGTGACCACGGTGCTGTAAGAGGGCATTCAGTGGTACGACGAAAAAGCCTGATAAGCCACCGACTAAGATTAAGACACCATATACGGCCCAGTCAGACTTCACAATCACCATCAGCATCACAGCAAAGCCCATGATGACCCCGACAGGTAGCACGCTTAGTGCTTTCTCAAGGCGTACATGGCCCGCAAGTACCGCACCGACAATCGTACCAATCGCCGCGACGCCCATTAGATTGGCGGATTGTGAGACATCTAGACCAAGATGGTCTTGCCCCCATTTTAAGACAACTAATTGAATGGTTGCGCCCGCACCCCAGAATAGGGTGGTAACGGCGAGTGACACTTGCCCGACTTTATCGGTCCACAGAATTTTCACGTAGCGTGAGAACACGCTGAGCAATTTAATCGGATTCTTCTCTTGTTTTGGATAGACGAAATTGGTGTTCGGGATCATTAAATTACAGATCGCCGCCAATACATAAATAAAGCCAATCAAGACGATAGCGATTTCTGCAGGGCTCTCCGCCATGCCGGAGAAAATTGGGAATTGTAAGAACCAAGTGGCGACTTCAGGTTTAATTAAAATGCCGCCAAGTACAAAAC
>CAZIKJ010000428.1:0-1728 GCA_964539685.1 uncultured Pelistega sp. | reverse complement strand
CTTTCAAGCGGCTTTCCATCTTGACGATATCACCGCGCTTCTCATTCAAGAGATAGGTCGCCACTTCCACAGGAACTTGCGCATGCAATGCCGCGGTATTTTCCTTCATGGCTTCTTCTTGCAATAGGCGCAAGATATTTAAGGCGCTAGACTCAACGTCACGGATAACCCCTGTACCATTACAACGAGGGCAGGTGATATGTGAGCCTTCGTTCAGTGAAGGGCGTAGGCGCTGGCGTGATAATTCCATCAAGCCAAAGCGTGAAATTTTACCCATCTGTACGCGCGCGCGGTCAACCCGTAGAGCATCGCGTAGGCGTTGTTCAACTTGACGCTGATTCTTATTGTCTTCCATATCAATGAAGTCAATCACAATCAGCCCGCCCAAGTCACGTAAACGCAACTGACGCGCAACTTCCTCGGCGGCTTCTAGGTTGGTGCGTAAGGCAGTTTCTTCAATATCAGTGCCACGAGTTGAGCGTGCCGAGTTCACATCGACAGCGACTAAGGCTTCGGTGTGGTCAATCACTACCGCGCCACCCGAAGGCAATTGCACAGTACGTGAGTAAGCGGTCTCAATCTGGTGTTCAATCTGGAAGCGAGAGAATAGGGGGATGGCGTTACGATAAGGCTTAACCTTATGGACATTGTCCGGCATCACGTCTTTCATGAAAGCAATCGCTTGATCAGCAATGGCCTCAGTGTCGACGAGAATTTCGCTAATATCAGGAGAGAAGTAGTCGCGAATCGCGCGAATAACTAGGCTTGATTCTTGATAAATAAGTACAGGGGCAGGGTACTGTGCCGATGCATTATAGATGGCGTTCCATAATTGCAGTAGGTATTTAAGATCCCACTCAAGTTCAGGCACGCTACGACCAATACCTGCGGTGCGCGCAATCATGCTCATACCTTCAGGCAAGTTAAGCTGATCCATGGCTTCACGCAGTTCTTGGCGCTCTTCACCTTCAATGCGGCGTGAAACACCACCACCACGTGGGTTGTTCGGCATAAGCACTAAGTAGCGACCCGCTAGAGAGATGAAGGTGGTGAGGGCTGCCCCTTTATTGCCACGCTCTTCTTTCTCGACTTGGATAATGAGTTCTTGGCCTTCGCTAAGGGCATCTTGAATACGTGCATTACGTACATCCACGCCTTCTTTGAAGTAGCTACGTGCAACTTCCTTAAAAGGAAGAAAGCCATGGCGATCATGACCGTAATTTACAAAGCAAGCTTCAAGACTAGGCTCGATGCGTGTGATAACGCCCTTGTAGATGCTGCCCTTACGTTGTTCACGCCCAGCAGTCTCAATGTCGATGTCGAGCAATTTCTGCCCATCGACAATCGCAACGCGCAATTCTTCTTGATGCGTTGCATTAAATAACATGCGTTTCATTGTATGTTCTTCTCTAGGTTTTTATTTAATGCACCGAAAGCCGAATGCATTAACCCTAAATTGCGACAGAACATGTGTAATCTGCAAGCAGAATAGCCCATATAGGCCTATGTGATCAACATAGGCCTTGTGTCATCAGCATGTTCAGATAGAGCAAATAATGTCATGATTTCAGAGCAATATTCACTATATGAACGGCGATCGAATTGTGTTGAAAATGAGATATTCATCAATCAATGGTTACAACATGTAGACCAGACCATATGCTTAAAGAGGCTGAGTCTACAATGCTAAATTTTTAGGCTTTACACAAATATTCTAGCGAATGGGGT
>CAZIKJ010000427.1:0-7207 GCA_964539685.1 uncultured Pelistega sp. | reverse complement strand
GGGCCGCACCCAGACTATTCAAGTGATTGATGACACGATGTATGGCTATTCGGACCCTAGAAATCCTGATGGGGCGACCTTGGGGTATTAGGCGCGTTTAGCTGATTTTATGCAAACGCCAACTCACCCACTTGCTGATAGGCACGATTAAAATACACCAGACTTTGCTCTTGCTCTGCATACCTGACCGCCACCACACGGCAGAGCAAGATGGTATGCGTGCCGACATCTTGGATTTGTTGAATTTCACAATCAAAATTGGCTAAGGCATCCCTTAAAACCGGAGCGCCAGTCTCCAGCATGGACCACTTACCATGAGCAAAGCGTTGCTCAGGCGATAATTTAGAGGAAAATGCCTGAGCGATTGCTTGCTGATGCGCCGTAAGAACATTCACCGCGACGATCTTATTTTCCATAAAATGCTCGTATGAGCTCACTGACTGATTCATGCACACCAATAAGGTGGGTGGCGAATCCGTCACACTACAGACCGCCGAAGCCGTAAAACCATAGCGACCTGCCTCACCCGCTGTCGTGATAATATTCACGGCACTCGTGAGCAAAGACATAGCATTGCGATAGTCTACTGCGTCCAACATCACCCTCTTCCTACTAAAAATGCTCTGCTAAAAATAACTGACTAAAAGTGCTCGACTAAAAATGTGGCCTAAATAAGGATCCTAAAATTAGCCGCTAAAAAAATTAGCGACTAAAACCACGAACTACAGACTCATATCAAAGCTTAAACCAATTCTTGACGAATAATCGCCGCACCCGCACTTAAGGCATGCAGCTTAGCGCGTGCCACCTCACGTGACAAGGGCGCCATACCACAGTTGGTACATGGATAGAGCTTATCAGCATCGACGAACTGCAACGCTTTACGTAGCGTATCGGCAACCTGTTCAGGCGTCTCGATGGTGTTAGTGGCCACGTCAATCGCACCCACCATGACCTTTTTACCACGAATCAATTCGATCAACTCCATGGGCACATGTGAGTTATGACACTCTAAAGAGATAATGTCGACTTTAGATTGCTGAAGTTTTGGAAAAGCCACCTCGTATTGACGCCATTCACTGCCTAAAGTTTTCTTCCAATCGGTATTGGCCTTAATCCCGTAACCGTAGCAAATATGAACCGCGGTTTCGCATTTCAAGCCTTCAAGCGCACGCTCTAAAGTCGCCACACCCCAGTCATTGACCTCATCAAAAAATACGTTAAATGCCGGCTCATCAAATTGAATAATATCCACACCCGCCGCTTCCAACTCAAGCGCTTCTTGGTTCAAGATTTTGGCGAATTCCCAAGCCAATTTCTCACGGCTCTTATAGTGACCATCGTAAAGCGTATCGATCATGGTCATGGGACCCGGCAAAGCCCACTTGATCGGGCGCGATGTTTGGCTGCGTAAGAACTTAGCATCCTCCACAAACACCGCTTGCTTACGCGCAACATCTCCAACCACCGATGGCACGCTCGCATCATAACGATTACGAATACGCATGGTTTCGCGTTTCTCGAAATCCACCCCTTCAAGATGCTCGATAAACGTCGTCACAAAGTGTTGACGCGTCTGCTCGCCATCACTCACAATATCAATCCCCGCAAGCTGTTGCTCATGCAAGGATAAACTTAAGGCATCACGCTTGGCATCAAGTAAGGCCTCGCCTTCAAGCTTCCACGGCGACCAGAGTTGTTCAGGTTCAGCCAGCCAAGAAGGTTTAGGCAGACTACCCGCCGTGGATGTTGGAAGTAAAATTGTCATATCAATCGTTTCTCTTTAAATAGTTTAATCTTGTTGTATTCAATTACGCAGCGTGACTCACGCTGGGATAATTCGCCGCCCATTGTTGCAGAATAGCCTGATACGGCTTAATGAAGCGCTCTTCAGTCCATTGACCTTGCTTGACCGCCAACTGAGCACGCTCCACGCGGTCATACACAATTTGCGTCAAAGAATAATCCTGATAACTCAAACTTGGCTGATAGACCACGCCCGCAGGTGAGTTCGTGTTATAGATTTCAGGACGATAAATCTTCTGGAAACTTTCCATCGTACTAATCGCACTGATTAATTCAAAATCCGTGTAGTCACGCAATAAATCACCCGAGAAGTAGAAGGCCAGCGGTGCAGTCCCATTGGCTGGTTGAAAATAACGTACGGTGAGACCCATCTTGGCGAAGTAATCATCGGTACGCGAGTACTGATCATTCTTATACTCCACTCCTAAGATTGGATGCACATTGGCCGTACGGTAATAAGTCTTAGACGTTGATACACTCAGACAGATAACTGGTTGCTTAGTGAATTCCGCTTTATAGGCTTCAGAATTAACAAAATACTGATACAGCTTGCCATGCAAATCACCAAAGTCTTCAGGCTTCTCATCAGTTGAACTCCCCAATGCTGGTAAAACCACGCTAAAGTCATAGTCACGCACGTAAGAAGAGAAACTATTCCCAATCATGCCCTCAATGCGCTCATTAGTTTGATGATCAATAATTGTGCTCTTTAGCATCTCGATAAAGGGGAAAGCTTTACCATCACCTTCAATATCAATTTCAGCGGAGATAATATCAATCTCAAGCGAATAACGATCACCCTTAGGATTATCCACACTCGCCAAATTATTGAAGCGATTATTAATCATCGCCAAAGCACGACGAAGATTGTCCGCACGGTTATCACCGCGTGCTAAATTCGCAAAATTAGTGGTTAAACGCGTGCTGTCTGCAGGTTGATAGTTCTCATCAAAGCGAATGCGCTTGATAGAACATTGAAAAGCTGTACTCATGGAATATGACACCTAGATTTTATAAAAAGCCAAATTACGAATGTCGTATTAGACCATGCCTATCAACATGAGTAAAATGATAGATTTTCAGATTAACATGAATGAAATTCATGTTGGTTTGTGGGGGCATTTTGTGGGAGAGGATAAAAGTTAGGACACAGCACACTTTCAGAAATTCATAGTACAATTTTTAGCATAAGCAAAGATGGAGAGTTTGCCATGAGCACCATTAAGTCAAGCACGGATCTGTGCAACAACTACGACAAAATTTCCACTTTATGCCATGAAAGCCATGAGCCCGTGTTGATTACACAAAATGGCCACAGCGATCTTGTCGTCATGAGCATAGAGACCTATGAGGAATTGTGCGGCAAACTTGAGCTATATTGCCAACTTGATGAAGGACGATCCGCCATCGATGCTGGAGAGAAGCGGCCCCTGGCTGAGCTGATTACAGATCTCCAACATCAAGCGAACATTGAATTAAGCAATTCGCACTTTGACCGATTTATTGACGCCTGTAACACACAACATACCGTTCCTAGTCGATTACAACAAGCTGCTCAGCGCTTGGATGAAGAGGGATTTTAAAAAAAAGCCTGGCGTAACTTTTTATCTAACATTAGCAGGAGCACAGCCTCATTCCCCTTCTCCATAACATCTGATCACCTTTCTGGGTAAAGATTTGCTTAGGAGCATTCAGAGAGCGGCCCCTTAGTCAAAAAGAGGTCTCGTTAAAAGGTATTTCCCTTAGCTTAATTGACTAATACCCCAAATAACTGTCGCTTGCTTTGCCATCCAATTCTGCCAACTCAATATCTGCTCGGCATTCCATTCGCTATATTTATCAGCGAGAGTTTTAGTTAGCACAAAATTACTCTGCTGATAGATAGCGCGCTTTTGCTCATATGGCTCAATCCCAATATCTCTATTTTCAGACGCCTTCAGCAGTGTCATATTCCCTAGGCGGGAAACCAAGGCATTGGCCTCTTCATTGGTGAAACCACCCCAGTGATCAGGTGCATTTTGAGGGAGTACATGCTCAATATTAAAAACATCGCTATCAAACTCATAGTCATTATTAGAAATTTGCCTCTCCAACTCACAAAGAATATAGCGAACAATTTTCTTTTGTCTAGTATCAGATGTGCGAAATGACTTCTCTGCGAAGTCGTACTTAAAGCGCTCATCATCGATATATACAGGCTTCAACAATGGCCAAAGTTGCTGCAATCTTTCTATTTCGCCATTATTAATTTTCTCGGTAATTTCATTATATCGAACCTCCTGATCATTAGGACTATATGCGCCAATCGTGTTGTATCGAAAAGAGACCTGCACAATCGCACGGAATAGACTGGTAAAATCAGCTTGGCTAAATTTTCGACGAGCTGCGAGCAGCAATGAGTACGGTTGTTTAACACGGAACATTTTTAAAATAATTGCCCGTTCCTTATCTTCTCTATTCCACTGAGATATCTCTGGCGATGATAGCGCCAAGTAATGCTCTAAGTCCTCTTCCATCCCTCTAATCAAGGCAAAAACATGCTCACGATGCTTGACATTATTACGGATGGTTTTAAAGAGATCGGCATGACGAGTAAATTTATTTCTGCTATTCCAATGGATACGCAAGAAGTCAGGAAATTTTTCTGCCTGTAAGCGATTAACTAAGCTTTCCCAGCGAGTTTCCAAGCTTTGCAACTCATGCTCTGTTTCGTGGCCTGTATCCAGAACTGAAAATAGATAATTCTTCAATAAGTCAGTGGAAGATAATTGTACGCCTCTGGCATTTAGTGTTTCAAACACTTTATAAGCATTCAATTCATCCGTTACCGTAATCACCGTAAAGAACAATTTATCGCTAATGCTTTCCACCAACTGTGCCAACTCCCTGCCTTTGTCCTCAGCTCGTGATTTGACATAAGTGCTAATTTGCTTATCAAACCATTCAAATGCTTTCCTCAACAGATGTTCTGAAGCACGAAAACCACGTTGAGGAAGCCGATCCCCCAGAGGAATAATGTACGTCTGGTAATACGAGTTATTATTCTTATTAAGCGTCAACTTGGGTCGAGAAACTAGAGTAACAGGATCCAAATAGCCGATATAAGTCTGCATGATTTGATTGAGTCTTTTCTCATCATTTTCCTTATCAGTACCATCAAGAGTTAGACGCTTAATGTTTTTTAGAATGGCGAGCACAATCAAACTCAAGGTTGTTAATCGTTGTTGACCATCAATGACCTCAAAGTGCTTATCATCTGAGGATTGCAAAACCAAATAGCCCATGTAGTGCGATTGTTCCGTATTTGACAGGTCTTGCTGATTAAGGCAAGAAAGAATATCTGCCCATAAATCTTCCCACTGATCCAACTCCCAACTATAGTCTCGTTGAAACCTAGGGATATGATAAGTTAAGCCATTACCAATAAGCTTTCTGAACGTATTATTTTCTGTTTTAAAGTTTGTTGCCGCCATTGTTAACCTCATAATAGTTGCGACTGGACACCAATGTACAATTTAATTCAAATGCTCCATTGTAAGGCGGCTTCCACCACACCATTCCTATCATAACAAAATAGAGACTAGAAGCCATTAAGCACTTATAGGAATTGGTATTTTTAAGTGAAATGATTAGCGCTTAAAACCTGGCTTAACCGCCCAATACCCACGAGTTCCACCAACACGCTCAAGCCAGCCAGCGGCTTTTAAATTCTCAAGATGCTTTTGGATTGCCGAGGTATTAATGCCAAGCTGCTCTGCCATCAGGCGATATGATATTCTGGGTTGCTTTTGTAATAATCGTAAAATTTGTCCTTGACGTTCAGTTAAGGCGTACTCTTCAATTGCACCTACGACCGCACCACCTGAATCCTCGATTGAACCACCTACTGAACCACCTCTCTTACCGCCCACATTACCACCTAGATCAGCATCCAATGAACTACCTGCTACATTACGCTGAGATGCACTATTGGGGCGATGTAGTTTCACATCGAAGAAATCGCCTGTTTCCACAAATTCAGGAGTAGCCAAGCCTTCAGCCTCGCACATTAGCTTAATTCGTTGTAGACCACTTCCCCAATGCTCAATATAGCCCAACTCTCTGAACACACGGGCGAGTATACGATTACGAATTTCTGAGCGCCCATAAAGTAAATCATCCTCAGTTAAGCCATTGGGCAAACCACCTGGAGAAACGATATTGACTACATCATCATACACAGCCACTTTAATCGTACGACCAAAGTTGCTGTAGTCACGATGTACATAGGCATTGACCAAGGCCTCACGGATGGCATTCTCTGGAATTTCTAAATAGTCATAACGCTTTAAACCACGAATTTCTGCCCGCAAAGACAAGTGATTTTTGATAAACATTTCTGTTTGTTCAAGTTGAGAAAACAAATCACCCGTATATTCCTTACGATCTAAAAATACGCTCATATTCGTACCCTTGAAGCGGGCACACTGGGTCAGCACATGTTCATACTCACCAAGTAAAATTAAGAGCCCATGACTCGCATAAAGCGTCCCCTGCTCCTCAATAAGGAGCTTCAAGTTCAACAACTTCTCAATTCCGAGCTCTTTATTAGCCGCTTTAAAAGCCGCCTCCAATGCCGATAAATCAAGCTTTTCTATGGGGCATTGATAATTGGCCAAGGCATCGAAACTGATATTCAGACGCTGCAGTTCCAGTTGCTGTATATAGTCAGCTGATGCAACACGATTACTAGCACCGAGGCGAATATACGTTCCTTGATCCCGTCCGGCTGATTTAAGGTAGTACGGAAACAAGCTACCCCTCGCCACCTCAACCACCAATAACTCTACACCCTCAATATTCTCAATATAAATTTGCGCCGCCAATTGTGGCGTGCACAACTCATAAATCATTGAGGTGATTCTATCTTGCAACTCAAAAACATCATCTCGTATCCCAAGTAACTGCCGATCATCAGAAACACCAATAATTAACTTACCGCCGCTACTATTCGCAAAGGCAATTAGCGTCTTAGCAAGCTGCTGCCCTTTTGGTAGTTGCTGTTTAAATTCGAGAGTTTTACTTTCACCCTTCTGAATTTCAAGCAATAAGGGTTGGATAGAATTCATAAACTAAGCCCTGGTGAGTTCGGTAAGAGACGCGTGCGCTACAAAGAATACGCTAAAGCACAATTAATTGCACCACTCATTATACCACTAAAAACTTAGATTGAACCACCTAATGCACCACTCATTGAACCACTTATTAAAGAGTACTGTGTGAAACATGTCAATCATATAGCAGGGATCTAGTAAGCATTCGCTCATACGGTATTAGGTAAATGCTTACTATGCCTTAAAGAGACAGACTGTCTAGGATCGAAAAGACAAATAGCTTGTATTGATATTCATACAAGCTATTC
>CAZIKJ010000426.1:0-6041 GCA_964539685.1 uncultured Pelistega sp. | reverse complement strand
GAATAAGACCTACAAAGTCGATTTTTAAATACGATCGTATGGGAACATGATTGGAATCTCAGTAGTAAATTATTAACAATCTCTCATGCGAATAATTAGAGTAACAGTAATTTGAATTTGAAGGAAATTCCTATGAGAGAGAAACTTGAGGCTGCCGTTTTGACATTGGCAGGTCATGATTCATGGGTTGATCAGCTTATTGAACATACACATAGAAGAACCGATAAATTAAAACTCATTAAAGTAGACTTGCAAAATGAAGCCTTGGCTTCGGGCACTATGCAGACATTCACATATGCCGACATGGTATACCCTGATCCAGAAATTTTGCAGCGTATCCGTTTTTTGCTAGATCGGTTTGATGTCTTATTACTACCTGTAAGTACTACCAGTTTAGTTTGGAATCGTGTCTTACTTGCGCATACTCAGCGTCAGTTGAATCGCCCTCTAATTGCGCTCTCAATTGATATTAATCCGATTGCTTTCATTGATTTAAAAGAATTAGGTCTGAAGGACTTTGTCTCCTCTCCTCTGGATACTGACGAATTGCGAGTGCGATTACTCTCCTGTAAGGATGTGACTCAGCCTCAACTTAATCGAATTGAAACGCCGATGATTAATACCTCAATTGTGTCTGTTCAAAAACCGTTGGGTGCTTACTCTCTACAGGTACAAAATCCACCTGAAATTTGTGAGGATAAACCGATTAAAACTACGCGGCGACGCTTACGTCTTTTTGATGCACAAGTGACTGCTCATGAAGCGTTTAGTTTTAATGACTCATTTAAAAATGCTAAAGCCAATGTGATTATGGAATTTGAGCGCAAATATATTATTCATGCCTTAATTCAAAGTAACGGCAATATTGGTAAAGCCGCTAAAGCAGCCTGTAAACATAGAAGAGCTTTTTGGGAACTAATGCGTAAGCACGGTATTGATGCTGATAATTACCGGGACATGCTTAAATAAATCTGAGGGCTGAGGACGTGCGATATTAAGGGTACCTGTAGGCTCAAGAGAATAAGAGTACCCGCTCAAACCACTTAAGTAGCCCCTAGCTCTCTCATAATAGAGTAAAATCAACGGATTATAGATTTTACGTATGGAGCCTAGTTTTATGTCAGTCGAGTTAAAGAACGATGTGTTTTTACGTGCTTTGCAACGCCAGCCTGTTGAGTACACCCCAGTTTGGTTAATGCGTCAAGCAGGTCGTTACTTAAAAGAATACCGTGACTCGCGTGCTACAGCTGGCTCTTTCTTAGGCTTAGCGAAGAACCCTGAGTTTGCGTGTGAAGTCACGCTACAACCGATTGACCGCTATCCTCTTGATGCTTCAATTCTCTTCTCAGACATCTTGATGATCCCTGATGCCATGGGTTTAGGTCTGGATTTCGTCGCCGGTGAAGGTCCTCAATTTGCCCGTCCTGTGCGCACCCAAGCCGATGTGGATAAGTTAGCCGTACCCGATATGAATGAACTGCGTTATGTTTTTGATGCGGTTACCTTGATTCGTCGTGAACTGAACGGCCGCGTACCACTGATTGGTTTTGCGGGTAGTCCATGGACGATTGCGTGCTATATGGTTGAAGGCCAAGGCTCTAAGGACTATCGTCTGATTAAGAGCATGATGTACTCACAACCTGAGATGCTTAAGCAAATCTTAAGTGTGGCTGCAGAGTCGACCTTAATCTACTTGAACGAACAGATTAAAGCAGGCGCCCAAGCCGTAATGATTTTCGATAGCTGGGGTGGGGTATTAGCCGATACGAAATTCCAAGAATTCTCCTTACACTACACCAAGCAAGTCGTGGACGGTTTAATCCGCAGCCATGAAGGTAAAACTATTCCATCGATCGTCTTCACCAAGGGTGGTGGTCTATGGATTGATCAAATTGCTCAAATTGGTAGTGATGCGGTCGGTCTCGATTGGACGATGAGTCTGGCTAAAGCGCGTCAATTAACGCAAGATAAGGTCGCTTTACAAGGAAATATCGACCCGATGGCTTTATTTGGCGACGAAGCAGGTATTCGTACTGAAGTCCGTCGTGTTATTGACGATTTTGGCCCCGTGGGTGCGGGTGGTCATGTCTTTAACTTGGGGCACGGTATCAATCAATTTACCAATCCTGAGCATGTATCATATTTGATCGACGAAGTGCATAACTATAGTCGCAAAATGCATAAATAAATGAGTTTTCCACATTAGGAGAAATCCGATGTTACAAACCCATTACATGCTAAGTCTTTGATGTATTATTTAAGCTATTGATTTATAAGATTAAATTTCCTTTATTACAAGGTTCTTTCAAGTTTTTGAAAATTGATAGCTTAAATCTACTAATTTGCATAAAAACTTTCCACAAAGTTATCCACAGGCTGTCATAAATGATACAGCTTGCTTTTTCGACTAAATCCACCCTTTTACCCACAAGCGGAGTCTTGTACTTATGGCCAATTATTGGGTCCGTGTCGCCTTAGATGTTCCTTTAGAAGGGACATTTGATTATCGCGTACCTGCACATATTTCGGCCCAGCGCGGACAGCGTGTTATCGTGCCTTTCGGTGCAAATAAGCAGGTGATTGGCGTGATTATGCAGTGCCTCGAACAGACAGATGTGCCTGTGGAGAAGCAGAAAGACATTATCCAATTACTCGATGATTTGCCACCCTTCTCTGAGGACTGGTTAGCGCTTGGGGAGTTTGCGGCGCGTTATTATTTACGCCCGATTGGGGAAGTGCTACTCCCAGTCTTGCCGCCGAGTTTACGTAAAGTTACCGCCTATATGGGCAAGACCGCAACGAGTCCTGTGCAACGCTTAGACCAGCGTGTCGTCGCCAAAGCCTTACGTGAGGAAAAAGCCCAAGCAAAACTCCTCAAGGCGCAGGCGAAATTGGCGAAGGCGCAAAGCAAGGTCGCGGACACTCATGCTCTTGCTGAGTTTTCTAGGCAGAATGATGTGCAGATAAGTGCGGGTGATATTGAGGAGTCAAAGTTAGTCGCAGTTAAAGAGCAAACCGATAATCCGAATGCCGAGTTACAAACGCAAGGCGAGCAAGTCAATCAGAACGCACAAGCAGACCATGAGACATCACAGCCCCACACCTTAAATAATGAACAGCAAGTGGCGGTTGAGACGATTACGGCGCTGCAAGAATTTAAAACCATCCTCTTGCATGGGGTTACCGGTAGTGGCAAGACCGAAGTCTATTTGCAAGCCGCCGCACACACCTTGGCCCAGGGTAAGCAGGTGATTTTCTTAGTACCCGAGATTAATCTCACTCCCCAATTCGAACACACTTTGCATACGCGCTTTGCGTCTTTATATGGTCCTGATAGTGTGGCTGTGATGCATAGTGGATTGTCCGATGGTGAGCGATTAGCGGCGTGGTTAGCGATGCAGAGGGGTATAGCAAGAATCGTTCTGGGCACTCGCATGTCGATCTTCGCACCGATGGAGAATCTTGGTTTAATCATTGTGGATGAGGAGCATGACCCATCCTACAAACAGCAAGATGGGCTACGCTATTCAGCGCGCGATTTATCGATTTGGCGTGCGCAACAGCTGAACATTCCCGTGGTTCTGGGTTCCGCTACGCCTTCCTTAGAGTCTTGGCAGCATGCGAAGACAGGACGTTACTTGAAACTGACACTCAATCAACGCGCTAAAGCGACTACTCTCCCCGTCGTGAAACTCATCAACACCAAGAAACTTATTCTTGAGCAGGGATTCTCCGCAGCCTTAATGAGTGCGATTGATGAGCGCTTACAACGTGGCGAGCAGAGCCTGATTTACTTAAATCGTCGGGGCTATGCGCCCGTGGTGCGTTGCACGGCCTGTGATTGGACCAGTGAATGTCCTCGCTGCTCGGTGCATACGGTCTTACACCGCGTACCTGGACATGGTCATGTTTTACAGTGTCATCATTGTGGTTATGTAGCGCGCGCGCCTTTTGCCTGCCCTGATTGTGGCAATCAAGATATTCGCGCTTTCGGTCAAGGGACGCAACGGATTGAGCAAAGCTTGGCAGAGCTATTTCCTCAAGCCACTATTCAACGCATTGATGCCGATAGTACAAGGTTAAAAGGTAGTGCGCAACAACTCTTTGCGCAGGTGCATGCGGGTGAAATCGATATTTTAGTCGGTACGCAGATGGTGGCTAAAGGGCACGACTTTAAGCGCTTAAGCTTGGTGGGGATATTAAATGCCGATACCATGTTATTTAGCGGTGATTTTCGTGCACCCGAACGCCTTTTTGCCCAATTAATGCAGGTGACAGGCCGCGCGGGCCGTCACTTGGCGGATGCCGAAGTCTTGCTGCAAACAGAATATCCTGAGCAGCCTATTTATCAGGCCTTAGTGCAACATGAGTATGAGCGCTTTGCGGATAATGGTTTAACGGAGCGCCAGCAAGCGGGTCTTCCGCCTTATGCTTATCAAGTCCTAATTAGTACACAAGATAAGTCGATACAGAAAGCCTTGGAATATCTACAGACAATGGTCGGTCTCGCACGTGAACACTTAGCATCCAATCTGGGGCAGATTACTATCTATGATCCGATTCCTTTGCGGATTGTGCGGGTGGCGAACATTGAGCGAGCCCAGTTATTATTGGAGTCGCCCTCACGGGCTGCTTTGCATCGCTTTATGCCACTTTGGTTGCAATTGATACGTGAGCATGCACCACGCCTGCGCTTTACGGTCGAAGTCGACCCACTGGAGATATAGGTTGATGATGTGCAAGATACGGAAGAATAAGGGGCTATGCGGTAAAGCGTGGCTACTGCTAGGCACGATAATGGAGCCAAGCTGATGAGCACAATTACTGGACTCAATCCCTCACAACAAGAGGCCGTGCTGTATTTAGACGGTCCTTGCTTGGTCTTAGCGGGTGCGGGCAGTGGTAAGACACGGGTTATTACACAGAAAATCGCCTACTTAATTAATCAATGCGGCTATGATGCACGCTCGATTGTGGCCTTAACATTCACCAATAAAGCCGCTAAAGAGATGGTTGAACGTTTAAGTACTTTAGTGGATAAGAAACTCAATAAGGGCTTAACTGTCTGTACATTTCATGCTTTAGGGGTCCGTTTCTTGCGTCAAGAGGCTGAAGCTGCAGGTTTAAAGAAGCAATTCTCGATTCTGGATTCAACCGATAGTGGGCAAATTATTCAAGAGATGTTGGCCAGTACAGATAAAGCACGTATTCGGGCGATTCAACAGCGTATCTCTTTATGGAAGAATGATCTTCTAGGGCCTGACGATGTCGAAGCGCTCACGCCCGATGAACGTGAAGCGCAGCGCATTTACCGTAATTACGATGCCACCTTGAAAGCCTATCAGTCGGTGGATTTTGATGATTTGGTGCGTTTACCGGTCTTGCTGATGCGTGCCAATCCAGAGCTGCGTGAACGCTGGCAAAAGCGGATTAAGTATTTGCTGGTGGATGAGTATCAAGACACCAATGTCTGCCAATATGAATGGGTCAAGTTACTCACCGATTGGCATAAGAAATTTACCGCCGTGGGTGATGATGATCAAGCGATTTATGCCTGGCGTGGTGCGACTATCGAGAATCTTGCTAAGCTGACCAAGGATTATACGAATCTTAAACTCATTAAGCTAGAACAAAATTATCGTTCGGTCGATACAATTCTCACGGCAGCGAATAAGGTCATCTCGAATAATCCAAATTTGTTCGGTAAGACGCTGTGGTCAAACCTCGGTAAGGGTGAGGCTATCCAAGTGATTAGCATGGACAATGAAGAGTCAGAGGCGGAGACGGTGGGTATGCGTATCTCGGCCGCACGCTTTAATAAACAAGCGATGTGGAAAGACTTTGCCGTGCTGTATCGCGGTAACCATCAGGCCCGTATCTTAGAGCAAGTCTTTCGCCAATTGCGTATACCTTATTCGATTTCAGGGGGGCAGAGTTTCTTTGATAAGGCCGAGGTGCGCGATATCCTTGCTTACATGCGCTTAATTGCTAACGACGATGATGACCCCGCTTTCATCCGTGCCGTGACCACGCCTAAGCGT
>CAZIKJ010000425.1:0-12999 GCA_964539685.1 uncultured Pelistega sp. | reverse complement strand
GATTCTAGTTTTCAGTGGAAATCTCATTTTTAAGAGGAAAGAGATTATGAAAAACAAACTATTTTGTACATTATTAAGCGCAGCTTTATTCGGTGCAGGTGCAGCCTATGCCGCCGACGCCCCAGTAACCGCTAACCAAGGCGGCCTACCTGGCTATGAAATTAAAAAAGCACCTGAAAGCATTGCTAGCTTGCCACGTGTTAAGCAAGTTATGGTGGATCCGCCATTCGTGCCAGAGCACTCACAAGTGGCACCAGAATCCCCACGCGTTGTTGAAGTAGAGATGTTCATCGATGAGAAAGAGATCGAGGTTGAGCCAGGCGTATTTATGTGGGCATTTACCTTCAACGGCACAGTTCCTGGTCCGCTAATCGTGGTACACGAAGGCGACTATGTTGAGCTAACCTTGAAAAACTTATCAAAAAATAAATTAGTACATAATATTGACTTCCACGCATCAACTGGTGCACTAGGTGGTGGTGAGCTTACTTTTGTTGCACCTGGCCAAGAAGTAGTGTTACGCTTTAAAGCGACTAAACCTGGCGTACACATTTATCACTGTGCTCCTGGCGGTGCGATGATTCCATGGCACGTGGTTCACGGTATGAACGGTGCGGTAATGGTATTGCCGAAAGAAGGTCTTCGTGATCCAGATGGCAATAAATTAAGCTATGACAAAGCCTACTATATTGGCGAGCAAGATTATTACATTCCGAAAGATGAGAATGGCAATTACAAGCGCTATGATCGTCCAGACATCTCTTTCGCTGACGATAAGAAAGTGATGGATGGTTTGATTCCTACACATATTACCTTCGGTGACCGTAAGGGTGCTTACACAGGTGATAATGCAATGACGGCGAAAGTAGGTGAGCGTGTATTATTCATTCACTCTCAAGCTAACCGTTATACATACCCACACTTAATTGGTGGTCACGGTGAGTTCGTATGGGAGCGCGGTAATTTACATGACAAACCAGCGCGTGACCTAGAAACATGGTCAATCGCTGCGGGTTCTGCGGGTGCAGCTCTTTACACCTTCAAACAACCAGGCGTATACGTGTATCTAAACCATAACTTAATTGAATCTATTAACTTAGGTGCCGTAGCGGAAGTTAAAGTTGATGGTACATGGGATAATGATCTTATGGAGCAGTTAAAAGCACCAAGCCCAATCACTGACGAGAAAAAATAATTCGTGAGTGAAGCCGCTTACTTAATGAAGTAAGGGGTGTGGTCGCTAAGTGATGTCTGCCTTGGTTCAGAGATGATGCAAGGCAGACTGAAACACACAGTTTGTTGTATTGATAGGGGGATAGGCATCAATGAAAAACTATTTTATTAAATTTCTAGTTTGTTGTTTTATGCTTTTTGGCGGTGCTGCTTATGCCCAGAAAATTACGTTTGACCTGGTCGATGAAAGAGGTCCTGTGACCCAAGAAAGCTACCCAGGAAAATATCTTTTATTAGCCATTGGCTATACCTCATGTCCCGACATCTGTCCTACGACCTTGTATGAGTATGGCCTGACGATGAAGGCAATTAAAAATCCAGATGCCATTCAGCCGATTTTCGTGACGATTGACCCTGCCAATGATGATGTAGCGCGCCTGAATGCCTATACACGCTACTTTGACGAGCGTATTGTCGGTCTATCGGGCAGCATGGAAAATATTCAGAATTTAGCTAATCAGATCGGCGCAACCTTTGGCTACCGTGCCAATGGTAAAAAAATTGAAAACCCTGTGCGTGGCATGTCTTACACGGTCTACCACAGTGCCTTAATTTACTTAGTCTCGCCAGAACGAGAAATACTTGACGTCTATGATTACCAGATTGGTGACGCCGATTTGACGGCAGCCCTTGATAAAGTGTTGGGTGATGCTCCTGCTGCTCAGACAACACAATCGAGCGCAACACCAGCGACAGATAAGGCGGCAGCGACAAGCGCGGCAATGGCTGCGCATAGCATGCATACCGCGGATGCACATGCGCATCACACGGCAGCGCAGCATGTTCATAGCGCTACTGTTACTCCTAGCAAGCAGTGCGAGTTACCCACAGGCTTTAAAGCTAGCAAAGAGGCAACAGACTTAGCCTCGATTGTGAAGACAGCGCCTCAGGCCAAAGTGAGTTTATTAAATTTATGGGCAATTTGGTGTGAACCTTGCCGTAAAGAGTTACCTATTTTAGATAGTTTTGCAGCACAACAAAAAGAGATGGCCATTGTGACTCTTAATCTAAATGATAAAGCGGACAAAATTGCAGATTTCTTTGCACAAAATAAGATCCAACACCTTAGCCAAGATAGCACCGAGGACGGCAAGCTCTTACGCCGTTTAGGTGGTATGGGCTTACCCTTCAATGCTTTGTTTGTTGATGGTAAAGCGGTGGCAATCAAAAGTGGTATCATTGATGAGACCGACTCTCTCAGCCGTTATGCGCAATGCATGAACGCGGCTGTACACTAGGCTTGCACTTAACTAGCTATTTACTCATTTACTTTTTAAAGGTAAAACGATGAAAAAATTATCCCTTGTATTAGCAGCTTTATTTTTAGCTTCTGGTTCTGCCTTCGCCGCAGATCAAGCCAACACGACGGTTGAGAAGTGTGCGATTCAAGAAGTACTGCCTGGTAAAGACATGACGGGTGCTTTCGTTACGTTCCACCACAAAGGCCCTGCGGTCAATATCGTTGCGGCTGAAATTCCAAGCATTACTACCCATATTGAGTTGCACTCAATGGAAATGAAAGATAATGTGATGACCATGATTCCGCTGACCGATCCAGAGTTAAAAGAGGGTACGCGTGAGTTCAAGAAAGGTGCTGATCACGTGATGGTGATGAGTATTCCTGACGATAAAAAACCAAAAGTCGGTGATAAGCACACCATGACCTTCAAATTCAGCGATAACACGCAAGTCAGTTGTGAGGCTGAAGTGAAGTCTATTGATGCTATTATGCAAGAAGCTAAAATGCAAAAAGCACATTAATTAACGTAGCTTCTTAACTGCGATAATCAGTCAGTTTATTGAATTGATATCGTCTCCTTGTATGTTATATATGATGAGGAGTTTAGTTCGTCAGAGCTAGGAACAAGCAGGGGATATCACTCCCTTGCTTGTGAGAATGGTAGTAAAACGAGAGGTATTGAATGATGAAAAGACGTGACTTTCTCCGCTATTTAGCCGCCAGTGGCTTAGTGCTTTCACATCCTGAATTAGCATTAGCAGCGACAAGTGCAAAATCACTTTACAATCCTACTCGTTACATTTTTGTAGCCGATAGTGAGTCCTATTTCATCACCATCTTTGATGTGGTCTCAGATCAACAGATTGATTTACTTAATTTCAATATTAAACCAAAAGTTATTGAAATTGCCCGTGATGATTCTATGATGATTGTCGGCAATAATGAAGTGTCTTATCTGCTCTTATACGATTTAAAAACTCGTATTCAGCGTAAGATCGAACTTCCATCACCGCTTTATCAGACTTTCTTTGTACCGCAGTCCAAACTTGTAGCGATTGCTTTACGTGATCAGGTTGGTATGCTGAATTATGAGACGGGTGAATTGACAATGTATCCCGAACGCTTTGATTCAGCGCGTCGTGATACGCACTTGTATGCCTATTACAATCTCTTATTCAGCTCTTTCAGTCAAACCTATTGGATTCTGGATGAGGATAATCCACGGATTTATCGCAAATCGGGTTATGACCCTATTGAAAAACCATGGGATGTGATTGACTTTTCTAAGCGCATTCAGACTAAACCAGGTTGGGGTCTTGACTCAGGCATTGCGAGTCCTGAAGACTATATGGTGGCTTTTACCACCAAAGAAGGTGCTGAAGGCTTTGTCTATTTCCCTGAGGACGATAAGTTATTAAGTACGGGTGCCATGCATGTGTCAGGTTCTTCATACCGTCCTTTGCTTTTACCCTATATTGATTACTACTCTAAGCGGGTCTTATTCGGTGATGTGAGTGGTAATATTGCTCTTTTTAATTTTGACCATGGGGATAAACCACAACGCTTTAAGGTCGATTTTTCACCACGTTTATTTCGTAGTGGTTGGCTAGAAAGCACATGGATGCTTGGTGGTGACAAGGCGCTACAATTTCAGTCCTACGAGAATCCAGAGGATAAGAAAATCTATCGTTTCCCTGCGCAAGTGGTGGATATGTGGGTCTCGGGCGATAGCAAGACCTTGTATATGGTGGTGGATGAAGGGATACCACAGGTATTGCGTTATGATATACGCACGAAAGAAGAAATGGAGCCATTACGCACCTACGGTGTCGTCATGGGTGGGCAATTGCGTATGGGTAGTAATAATAGTATTTGTTATTAAGCTTGGCAGATGAGCATGGCTTAGGTGGCATGAAAAAGACTGATTAGCTGTTTGTAGTGGGCTAATCAGTCTTTTTTGGCTTATATGCGTCGTTGTATTGATTAATTGTATTTATATCGTGCCTTGAGTGCTTTTCACGCATCAGTCATCAGTGCTGATTTAGCGTGAATGCACTGCAGAAGCTACAGGTTTTTTGAGATTCAGGTACTTTACGGCTCACGACTACTTAGTTAAATGTGCCGAGCTTCTCTTGTTGCTCTAAACCCCAGACAAAATCAATCCATTGACGTGCTTTATCAGCGGTAGTGGCGTTACGGTATTGCATTAAACGGCCCACCTTGGCTTCAATTTCGGCACGGCTTAAGGTATTGCCTGGATCGCCTTTTGGCTCATCAATAAAGGCCTCAAACTGGCGACCGTCTTTAGTGGTTACGCTGACCTTGCCTAACCAACGGTTTGGATAAGCGCCATCGACTTCGGTATCTAATTGCATACTGACTTTCTGACGGAAGGCATCAATTTCTTTATCACCTAAAGCACGGTCAAATTCGTCCAGACCAGCAAACTGTTGATAGGCCACGATACCTAATACCGTACCCATAGAGAATTTCGATTGGTGCACGGTTTCTGGCTTGTCCACTGCGCCTAATACGTCAATAGCCGCTTGGTGAACATGGGTCTTCACTTCGGCAATATCTTCTGCTTGTAGCTGATTGTCTTGCATCGCGGCTAGGAGGGCGTCAGCTGCAGGATGGGTGTGGCGACAAGAAGCATGATATTTAAATGAAGTCTCTAGTAAGGCCCAACGAGTGCCTAAGCGATCGACTAATTTACTTGGGTCGGCGTCTTTCGACATACCGGCGCCCATGCCTTGTTTACCTTCAAGAATTTGAATAGCGCCAGTGAAGCCATCTTGGGCTAAATAGGCCGCCATTAGACCATTGGCAGAGGCCTTAGCCGTATGTAGTTGCTTAGAATCAGCCGCGGTGCGTAGGAACTCCCACAATCCAGCCGCCTGCGTACCCGCTGAGCCTAAGGCGTGAAGCATCTGATCTGGATTGAGCTTGAGTAGGCTACCTACCGCAGCAGCAGCGGCGATCGTACCCGCAGTAGCTGTGGTATGGAAAATCTTATAATGTGAACGGCCTAAGAACTCGCCGACACGGATGCCAACTTCGTAGCCGACCACACAAGCCGTTAAGAAATCACGGCCAGAGGCCCCAAGGCTTTGAGCGACGGCTAAAGCTGGTGGGAACACGACACACGCAGGGTGAAATACCGAACTATTGTGTAGATCATCTTGTTCCACCATATGTGCTGCTGCAGCATTCACCATCGCAGCGAATAGGGGGGAGGTGAAGCGACCTGAGGCAAGGATTTGTGCCTTACCTTGCTCAGGACCTTGAGCGATAGCAAAAGCCTCAATGGTTTTAACCGGGCGCTCAGTTGAACCCGCAAAAATGGAACCAATCGTATCAAGGAATAAATCTTCGCAGCGACGAAGAACATCGCTAGGAATTTGCTCAAAGCGTAATTCCGCTGCAAAACGGGCTAATTCTTGGCTAGACATAAAAAAACACCTGTCAGATAAATAAGAAAAAAGCGCATCTCGTAAAATTTGTACTCACGTGACGCGCTAGACGCTTTGAGGATTAGAACGAACGCGGCAAGCCGAGTAAGTGTTCTGCCACGTATGAGTAAATCAAGTTGGTTGAAATAGGCGCAACTTGGTACAGACGCGTCTCACGGAATTTACGCTCTACGTCGTACTCATTGGCAAATCCGAAACCACCGTGGAACTGTAAGCAGGCGTTAGCGGCTTCCCAAGAAGCTTCAGCTGCTAATAATTTAGCCATATTCGCTTGTGCACCCATATGTAAGTGAGCGTCGAAACGACGGCTAGCCTCATAGCGCATTAAGCTAGCGGCTTCAATATTGATAAAAGCCTTAGCGATAGGGAATTGAACACCTTGGTTTTGACCGATTGGACGACCAAACACGATGCGATCTTTCACATACTCAGTGACTTTGTCAATAAACCAGTAGCCGTCACCGATACACTCGGCAGCAATCAAGGTACGCTCAGCGTTAAGGCCATCAAGGATGTATTTGAAGCCCTTACCTTCTTCACCAATTAAGTTCTCTTCAGGGATTTCTAAATTGTCGAAGAACAACTCATTGGTTTCATGGTTAACCATGTTCGCAATTGGGTTGACCGTCATGCCGTTCTTCATGGCATGGGCAATATCAACGATAAAGATTGACATACCTTCAGACTTTTTCTTCACGTCTTCAAGTGCTGTAGTACGTGCTAATAGAATCATCAGATCTGAGTGCTGAACACGTGAAATCCATACTTTCTGGCCATTAATCACATAACGACCGTCTTTCTTAACGGCGGTTGTTTTAATTTTAGTGGTGTCAGTACCTGTGGTTGGCTCTGTAACGGCCATTGATTGCAGGCGTAGTTCACCGGTAGCAATTTTAGGTAGGTAGAGTTCTTTTTGTTTTTCTGAACCGTGGCGTAACAAAGTACCCATATTGTACATCTGACCGTGGCAGGCACCCGAGTTGCCACCATTACGGTTAATCTCTTCCATGATTACCGTTGCCTCAGTTAGGCTTAGGCCAGAACCACCATATTCTGTAGGGATCAGGGCAGCTAACCAACCTGCTTCGGTAAGAGCGTTCACAAATTGCTCAGGGTAGCCGCGCTCTTCGTCAACCTTGCGGAAGTACTCGGCTGGGAATTGTTTCATCAAGTCGCGAATAGCGTCACGGATTTCGGTGTAATTATTTTCTACGTCGTGCATCTTATGTCTCTTTAATGGAAGGTGAGTAATAAGCGTACTATGCCAAAAAATCTGCACTCTGACTATTGCAAATTTGTTAAGATGGACTTAATCACAAGTTTAAGGGGCATTAATTTATGGCAATGCGTTTTGATATTACCGATATGCAATTAATGGTGCATATCAGTGAAGCGAAAAGCCTGACGAAGGCGGCTGAGCGTAGCTTTCTCTCACTGCCCGCAGCGAGTAACCGGGTGAAGAATCTGGAGAATAATCTCGGCACTAATTTGCTCTATCGAAATAACCATGGCGTCACACTCACCGCCTCGGGTGAGGCTTTTGTGCGTCACTCGACAAGTGTATTACGCCAACTTGAGCATCTGAATGATGATATGCGTGAATTTGCTCAAGGCCTTAAGGGTAAGCTCAGGGTGTTTGCGAATACGACGGCGATGAGTGAGTTTATGCCGGGTATTTTAAGCAAGTATCTGATGCGTCATCCTGATGTGAGCGTGGAGCTCAGAGAGCGCCTCAGTTATCGGATTGTGCAAGCCGTGGCTGAAGGTTTGGCGGATATTGGCGTATTAGCGGGTATTGATACCAGCAGTAATGAGCAGAATAATGATCAGCTGAGCTTTATCCCCTATCGCTCAGATAATCTGGTCTTAGTGACGCCATTAGAGCATCCGTTGGCAGCGTATGAAGAAGTCTCCTTTACCGATACCTTAATGTATGAGTATGTGGGCTTATCCGAATGGAGTGCGATTCATCATTTTTTAAGGCAAACAGCTGATACCTTAGGTATTCCGCTCAAGTTTAGGGTTGAGGTGGGTGGCTTTGAAGCGGTCTGCCGCATGGTAGCTGCCCAGGTGGGTATTGGGGTAATTCCTGAGACTGTGGCGCAACGTCAGCAGACACATACGCCCATTAAAATTGTACGCCTGAAGGATGAGTGGGCGATTCGCCAGCTCTATGTCTGCGTGCGAAATTATGAGATGCTACCGCCTTTTGCCCAAGACTTAGTGCTTCTCATGCAAGAAGATGCTTTAAAAAATACATAAGTCATGCCGCATTGATACGGGGTCTTTTAAAAAAGTAGCCCTTGTATAAGCCTAGACAGTGCCTTTTGCAAAATGCGGCTGTCATGTAAGCCATGACGGCACCTGTTAAAAAGCAGCTGTCGAGCAAGCAGACTCTATGACTTAGTAAAGCTAAAAGCCCCCTTTCAGCTAATTAAAATTGGCAAGTCCTCAGTATCAGGCTATTCTTACTTACATAATTAATTTTTAATGAGAATAGACAATGAGCACAGTGGATTTAAACCAATGGTTGGGCAGGCAGGAGACGTCTAGTGAATTTATTTCACCTAGCCATGTTAAGAAAATTGCGTATAGCTTGAATGCGCCAGTTCCGCAAGCGGGTGATGCCTTACCACGCTTGTGGCAATGGGCTTTGTTTATCGATCCTATGCCATTAGGTGAGTTAGGTGCTGACGGTCACCCTAAGCGCGGTGGCTTTTTACCCCCCGCTGACAATCGCAATCGTATGTGGGCAGGCGGTCGTTTGAAATTCCATCAAGCCTTGATTATTGGTCGTGATGCGACGCGCACATCGACGATTAAAGCGATTAAAGAGAAGGAAGGTTCAACCGGTAAATTATTGTTTGTTACTGTATTGCATGAGTATAGCCAAGATGGTCAATTGTGTATTACTGAAGAGCAAGACATTGTTTATCGTGAGCCAAGTCCACCGAAACTAGGTGGCACCGAAGCCTCCCCTGAGGCGCAATGGTCGGGTGATATTGAGCCAAGTAGCACCATGTTGTTCCGCTATTCTGCGGTGACATTTAACGGTCATCGCATTCACTATGATTTCCCTTATGTGACCGAGGTTGAAGGCTATCCTGGTCTTGTAGTGCATGGTCCAATGATTGCGACCTATGTCTTGAATGGCTTTGAACAAGCGAATCCAGATAAGAAAGTGACAGGCTTTTCGTTCCGCGGTGTCCGTCCTTTAATTTCGCCTACACCATTTAAGGTTGAAGGCTTTATCGAAGAAGGTGGTCAATCCGCTAAAGTTTGGGCGCAACAAGAAGGAACATTTGCGCAAATAGGTCAAGTTGAATTTGTGCAGGAGTAATAAATTATGAGTATTCGTCCCTTAGATGGTATTACTGTATTGAGTTTTGAACATGCGATTGCGGCGCCATTTTGTACCCGTCAATTAGCGGATTTGGGCGCTCGTGTAATTAAGGTTGAGCGTCCTGGTGTGGGTGACTTTGCGCGTGGCTATGATGAGCGCGTGCGTGGCATGGCTTCGCATTTCGTCTGGACTAACCGTTCTAAAGAAAGTTTAACCTTAGATGTAAAAGGCGAAGGTGCGCAGGATGTGCTTGAGGCAATTTTGCCAGAAGTGGATATCTTGGTGCAGAACTTAGCACCTGGCGCGGCTAAGCGCTTAGGTCTGTCTTTTGAACAATTACATGAGAAATTCCCACGCCTAATCGTCTGCGATATTTCCGGTTATGGTGAGGGTGGTCCTTATGAGAAGAAGAAAGCCTACGACTTATTGATTCAAAGTGAATCAGGCTTTGTCTCTGTGACAGGTACCAAGGACGATATGGCCAAGGCAGGTTGTTCAATTGCGGATATTGCGGCGGGTATGTATGCCTATACGAATATTTTATCGGCTCTGATTCTGCGTGATCGTACGGGTGAAGGTAGCCATATTGACGTCTCTATGTTGGAGAGTATGGTGGAATGGATGAGCTTCCCCATGTACTACGCGTTCGAAGGTCAAACCCCACCAATTCGTGCGGGTGCAGCGCATGCGGCGATTTATCCTTATGGCCCATTCCCTGTGGCTGGCGGTCAGACCGTCATGCTAGGCCTACAGAATGAGCGTGAGTGGAAGGTATTCTGTGAAGTCGTCTTAAAACAAGCGGCGCTTACTGAAGATGAGCGCTTTATGAATAATACCTTACGCACAACGAATCGTGATGCTCTACGTGACTTGATTGTGCAAAGTTTCGCCAAGCAATCGAAAGATGAAGTGATCGCCTTGCTTGAAGAAGCAGGCATTGCGAACGCCAGTGTGAACGATATGCAAGGCGTCTGGGACCATCCGCAATTAAAAGCACGCGAGCGTTGGGAGAATATCAATAGTCCAGTGGGTGAATTGCCTGCGCTATTGCCACCAGGTCGCAATAACCGCTATGACTATCGCATGGATGCAGTGCCGGGTCTAGGTCAGCATACTGATGCGATCTTGCATGAGTTGAAGCTATCTGATGCGCAGATTGAGAAATTAAAATCTAATGGAGTTGTCTAATGGAACGTATCCGATCAGCTTTATTTGTACCTGCTAACCGTCCTGAGCGCATTCCTAAAGCCTTAGCCAGTGGTGCGGATGTAGTGATTGTGGATTTTGAGGATGCGGTGGCTATTGATGCCAAGGATAGTGCGCGTCAAGCTCTAGGTGAGTTTGCCAAGGCAAATCCAGAAGCACGCTTTTTTGTACGCATCAATAGTGCGCAGACCAAGTGGTTTGAGCAAGATTTAACCTTCTGCTACGCCCATGCGAATGTTGCCGCTATTATGCTTCCTAAGGCCGAGTACGCTGCGGATATTGCTTCCGTAGCCGCTGGCGGTAAACCTGTGTACCCGATTATTGAGAGTGCCTTAGGTATCGCCAACTTAGCGCAAATAGTCAGTGCTCCTGGTGTAGCGCGCTTATCTTTCGGTGCGCTCGATCTTGGTTTAGATTTAGCCATGGACGATGATAGTGAAGGCGCCACATTCTTGCTTAAACAAGTCCGTGCACAAATTGCGATTCATAGTCGTGCAGCCGGTATCGCCGCACCGCTTGATGGTGTCTTCCCCGATATTAAGAATGCGCAAGGGTTAACAGCCAGTGTGAAATTCGCTAAGGGCATGGGCTTTGCGGGTGCAATGTGTATTCACCCAAGTCAAGTTGAGGTGATTCACGCCGCCTTAGCACCGCAAGAAGAAGAGTTAGCATGGGCTCGTCGTGTAGTGGATATGGCTGAAGAAACAGGCTCTGCTGCTTTTTCCTTAGATGGCAAGATGGTTGATATGCCAGTGATTGAGAAAGCGAAGCAGATCTTGGCTTATGCGGCTTAAAGTACTGTAAGTACAGTTTAAATCTCGATTTGAGTTTGCGCTAATGTAGTTGCAGCGCTTCTAAATTAGCGCAAATCATCAGCTGAATTGTTGATTTAATGTAGAAGGGACGAAAGAAGGCATCGTATAGATGTCTTTTTTCTTGTCTGCCTTTATTGCTTACTCGGCCGTAGGCCCGATATCTGTAACCACACTGATATCTTTATCCTCATCTTCATCAAACAAAATCGGCAACTCTATATAAAAACATGTGCCTTGGCCTTCTTGGCTTTCAAGTGTAATCGTACCGCCATGGCGAGTAATGACGGTATGGACGAAAGCGAGCCCAAGCCCTAGTCCACTTATAGCTTTATTACGTGCTTGAGGAATACGGCTAAATGATTTAAACAGAGCATCAAAGTTTTTCTGAGCAATGCCAATGCCTTGGTCTGCAATGGTGATGAGATAATTCTTATCTTGAGGCGTGATCTCAATAAAGATCTGCATGCCATTAACGCCATACTTGATGGCATTATCAATCAGATTACTAAAGACACGTGTCATTAAAGATTCGTCAGCCAGGGTAAAGCACACGAATTCGCTGGGCGTAAAGTTGATTTTAATATTACGTGCTTTACTAATTGCCCAAAAATTATCAATCGCACTGCTTACTATATCGACTAAATTAACGGGCACTAAATTATATTCAGTATTTCCAGCACGCGCTAAAAATAAGAAGTTATCCACTAAGCGTAAAGTGTTTTGAGACAAATTATTAATTTGCTGCAAAAATTGCTCTTGCGGGATAGCCGTTTGTGGATTTTGCTGCATCTTAATTAAGGCTTGGATAGAGCTTTGTGGTGAGCGCATATCGTGCGAGATAAAGCGGATGGTTTCTTCACGGCGACGCTCATCATTACGAATAGGGCTGATATCAATAAGCGTGATGATAAAACCAGACAAATCACCTGCTGAGGTATACGTATTGGCAAATTTCAGCAGAATATCATGGCCTTTCTTGTCGGTGATTTCTAACTCATTACTGTAGAGAGCCTCTTCAAGCATCTCTTGCTCAAGATTCGTCTCCACGGTATTAGGGAGTTCGTGAGCAAAAGAAGGGTTGAGCGCTCTTTGATTCACTCTTAAGGGGATTCTAAAGGCGAGTAAACTTGTCATAATACTCGCCACTTTCTCTGGACTATCGACAATAATGTCGAGGAACTGCTTCAGTGTAATGTCACTTACGAGACTTGGATGCCCCAACTTCGCGAAGTAATCATCAGTGACTTGTGTGGCGAAGGTGAGTTTTGATTCATTATCAAAAACGGCGGTCGCATATGGCATACCATTAAAGCTATCTGAAATAAACTGTCGCAAGTTGCGGACTCGGGCGAGAGCTGAGCGTAATTCTGAGAAGTGATGGGTAAAAGTATTACGACCTTGCAAGATAGAAGGAGGATCTGGATAGGTATGCTCCATGGCTAGTAAGGGTCGCTCATGATTGAGTGTCTCAATCTCATGCGCCATCTGATATAAGGCAAGTTCTTGAGCACGCCAAGTCCACAAAGGGTAGGTGAAGGCAAGTCCTAATAAGGTTGGGGCAATAGGAATAAAGAGATGCCAGAGATAGAAGATGAGTAGGCCGCTAAGCAGACTAAATATGCCGAGCATAATGCCAGCAAAAAGAGCGCTGCGAGGCGAAAATATATACATAAAAAAACAGTATAAAAG
>CAZIKJ010000424.1:0-3350 GCA_964539685.1 uncultured Pelistega sp. | reverse complement strand
AAACAACATATTTAACAATGCCTTAGCGAACTTGAGTATAGCGTGGAATATTGACAGATTGATGACAGAAATCAAATGATTTGCTGCATTGTCACAAAAGTAATATAGTTAGCCCCTGAGGTCAAGTATATGTATATAACTTGTCACAATTTCGCGACTTATACCCTACTTAGCTAGCCTTACTGAACAGCTGTATTAATAATTGAGCTTGGGATTACTCACACTAAGCGACCATAGCCTAGCGACGAAGAAATGGTTGCCGCCGCGCGAATCAATAAACCACCCCATGACTCTTGCATACGCTCAATCGGTGCTGAGATAGAAAGCCCTGCGACTAATTTACCCGTATTGTCATAGACGGCAGCAGCAATACAGCGCACCCCTATTTCTAATTCTTCATTATCACGTGCAAAGCCATACTGACGCACCAAGGCCACTTCTTGTTCCAAGCGGTCTAAGGTCACAATGCTATTCGGTGTCGCCCCAGGCAATCCTGTACGACTGGCATAAGACTTAATCAGTCGCGGCTCCGCCGCAGCAAGGAACAACTTCCCGACTGAGGTTAAGTGCAAGGGCGCCCGACCACCAATCGCACGCACCACTTGCATCCCTGAGCGCGAACTCTCAGCACGTTCAATATAGACAATTCCATCGCCTTGGCGCACCGAGAGGTTAACCGTCTGCTCCGTCTCTTGGTGCAACCATTGCATGGCAGGCATGGCCACCTCGCGAATATTCAATCGCTCTTTAACAATTGAACCTAACTCTAAAAGCCGCAAGCCTAATTGATAATGCCCACTATCAAGATGTTCAATAAATCCAGCCAAGACCAAATCGGACAAGATACGGTGCGCCGTTGAAGTGTGTAAACCCGTTAAGTTCACAATCTCTTTAAGAAGAAGCGGTTGCTGATGCTGCGCTACTAAATCAATAATGCTAAATGCGCGCTCAAAGATTTGCGCCGACATCTTATTGGCACAAGGAGAAGGATTTTCATTTAAGCGCACACGGTGCTTTCTGCTTGCCGTCATGGAGTTATTCTTAGTGTCTTGGCTAATTTACGATTCAGGATGAAAGCGCCCACCGACGCGTAAAATAGCACCACGCAAATAATCGAATGCCTCATCAACGAATGGACTATAGCCCTTGACCCCCACATCAATAAAGGGAGGCTTACCATCACGTGACACAGTTGGCAAACTGAAGGTCGTGACTTCGTCCCACTTCGATTCAATATGTTCAAGCGCCGGCGTCAATCGTGATTCAGGGATGGAATACACAATGATAGATTTCACAGTCGGTGGCTTCATATTGTGTAAGTGCTTATAGCGTGTATCTAAGGTCCATTCAATCATCGGCCAAGCCATCTCAGGGAAGCCTGGAACAAAGGTATGGTTCTGAATATAAAAACCAGGAATTTTATTATACGGATTCGGTACAATTTCAGCGCCTACAGGAAACACACCCATGGCTAAGCGACGTTGATTTTCAGGTGTACCTAAATCTGGTGAGCCAATCCCTTGCTTGGCTAAATCTTGCATACGTTCTTGAATTAATACCGATGCCTCAGCATTCAACTCAAGCTCTACCCCCAGAGCCGCTGCCATCGCTTCACGCGTTTTATCATCAGGCGTTGCACCAATACCACCACTGGAAAAAACAATTTCACCACTGGCTAAGCTGCGCTTATATTCAGCAGTCAACACATCTAGGTCATCGGGCAAAAAGCGCGCCCATGACAGTTGCAAGCCGCGATCGCCAAGCAACTGAATCACTTTATTAAAATGCGAATCTTGGCGTCGACCAGATAAAATCTCATCACCTACTACCACTAAGCCAATTTTTTGTTGCTCTGACATGCTTGACTCCTAAAATTGAATTATTATGACCACAATCTACTATACTATACCAGTTATATCTTCTTGCACACCACTATGTTAATCCAAAATCCCACACACAATCCTGAGCAGATTATCGAAACATTGGCGAATACTGAAGGGCTTACGATTGCCTGCTATTGTGCACAATGGTGCGATACGTGTGGAGGCTATAAACATGACTTGGCCCAACTCAGTGAACAGTATCCGCAACATTGTTTCTTATGGATTGATATCGAAGACGACCCTGATTTATTAGACGACTTTGATGTGGAGAACTTCCCCACCCTGCTCATACAGAAAGACGAGAAGAACTATTTCTTTGGCACGATGTTGCCGCATATCAGTCACTTAGAGCGCCTGATTCAACGGATACAAGCGGATGACCGTAGCGTTGAAGGCCCAGCTAATTTAGCCGAGCTCTTAGCTAAAATGTAAATTCAAACTATCATCAAACTAAGCGACATGTGCGAAGAACTATCTAGCTGCGCTATTTACGCCGCTCTTCGCACTCAAGCAATCTTCGCCCGTAATCCAATCTTCGCCCTCAAGTAATTTTCGCACGCAAACCAATCTTCGCCTTCAAGCAAACTTCGCTCACAAAGCTAGGATCAGCTATTTTTATTCTTAGGGCGACCGCCTAATAACACCGCTAACATTTCACCTTGTCCAGTCGTTGGTGTCCATTCACGCTTAGCCTCTTGTGGCGCTGGCGTTGCCGTATCTTTCGCAGCATCATAAGGACGATAGAAGAACTCATCAATCGGCGCAGGCTTGGCTGCAGGATAGTGTTTGGCAAAACTATCATGTCGATCATGACGACTATGGCGATCATGTTTATCGTGGCGATGGTTACGGTCATCACGGCCATGACGCGCCTGACGCTCGCGCGAAGAACTTGGTAGATAACGCTGTAAAAATTCCTCAGGAATCACTAACTCATCCTTGGGAATCGGTGCTTTAATCAACTTTTCAATATCGTGTAAAAGGTTTTCGTTCTTGTCCGAATAAAAAGCGATGGCATGACCGGATGCACCCGCACGTCCCGTACGACCGATACGATGCACATAATCTTCAGCATTATACGGAAGATCAATATTAATCACTCCATCTAAACCTGCCACATCCAAACCGCGTGCCGCTACATCAGTAGCCACGAGCACACGTACTTCACCTGCCTTAAATGACTCTAGGGTACGCGTGCGCTCCATCTGGGATTTATCGCCATGAATAGATTCAGCGGTAATACCTTCTTTCGCCAGTTCACGTGCAATGCGTGAGGCAGCAATCTTGGTATTGGAGAACACAATGACTTGGGCTAAATCTTGCGATTTCAGTAAGTAAATTAAGGCGGCTTTACGCTTATCCTCGGGAATTTTATAGGCGACTTGCGTCACGGTTGAGGCCGTGGCATTATTCGCCGCGACACTAATTTCAATAGGGTCTTTTAAGAATGTGCGCGCTAATTTGCGA
>CAZIKJ010000423.1:0-5407 GCA_964539685.1 uncultured Pelistega sp. | reverse complement strand
GCCTATTGGCATCACCGCCCCGATGCTCGTCGCGGCGCCCGTATTGCGCTTACGATTACTGCAGGAGGCGGATTCTGTCTGTTAGCTGCGATGTTGCTTATAGGCCATGTGGTCGGCACCTACGATCTAAGCATCATATTAAATTCAGGTGATTTACTTCGACACAGTGAGCTTTACTTTGCGATTATTATTCTTTTTGCATTGGGCGCTCTCACAAAAAGTGCGCAATTTCCATTTCACTTTTGGTTACCCAATGCAATGGCAGCGCCTACACCTGTATCAGCCTATTTACACTCCGCTACGCTCGTTAAGGCCGGGGTATTTATCCTCGCTCGCTTTTGGCCAATTCTGGCCTTGACCGAGGAATGGTTCTGGATTATTGGTTCGGCTGGACTGCTGTCCTTATGTATTGGTGCCTATGTTGCCACCTTCCAGCAAGACTTAAAATCGGTCCTTGCCTACTCGACCATTAGTCATCTTGGTTTAATTACCCTACTCTTGGCCATGAACAGCACAATGGCACTTATTGCAGCCGTTTTTCATATGATTAATCATGCTGCATTTAAAGCCTCCTTGTTTATGATCACTGGTATTGTCGATCACGAGACAGGAACTCGTGATATGCATATCCTCTCAGGTCTGCGTAAAGCGATGCCCATTACTGCGATCTTAGCTATTATTGCTTCTGCTGCCATGGCAGGAGTGCCATTACTCAATGGCTTTATTTCCAAAGAAATGTTCCTAGCAGAAACCATAGAGTTAAGTGGTGAACTGAACTATATTGTGCCGATTTTAGCCGTGGTGGCAAGTACATTTAGTGTGGCCTATTCCTACCGTTTTGTGAGTAAAGTATTTTTTGGGCCACCCGCCCAAAAATTACCACAAACACCACATGATCCAAACAAATGGATGCTCTTTCCTAGTGCATTTTTACTTGTATTATGTATCTTGATTGGTTTAATGCCTGAACTAATCATTGGAGATATCTTACGAGTAGCAGTATATTCCATCATAGGCTACTCAGCATCTGAGTTTCATTTAGCAATTTGGCATGGCGTGAATATTCCATTGATGATGAGTATTTCCGCTCTGATTGGCGGTTTAATCGTTGTCTGGATTTTAAAACCATATTGGCAAGCTAATCCGGGTTACACTCCGTTAGTTGAACGCTTTGACGGCCGCACGATTTTTGATACCTTCTTAGATTGGCTCGATAGTGCAGCGCATACCACCATGGCTTATATTTCTTCAAGCCGCATGCAAGTACAAATTCTCTGTATAGTGCTAGTTAGCTTGACTGTAGCTATTATTCCGCTTCTTGGCTATACACAGTGGATGCGCTTACCACGCACGCAGTTTGACTATGCTTTCGCTGTCTTGTGGGCAGTGGGTGCTGCTTGTGCCATTGGCGCTGCCTATCAAGCGAAATTCAATCGCTTTCGTGCCGTTATTTTGGCTGGTGGTGCGGGCATCGTAACGACAGTCACTTTTGCTTGGTTATCTGCCCCTGACTTAGCACTTACACAATTAGTCATTGAAGTAGTGACGCTTGTATTATTGTTATTAGGCTTACGCTGGCTACCGCCACTCACTCGAGAAAATGACGATCGTGATGCAACTATCACTCAACTGCGCCATCTTCGTGATGTGATCATTGCCATTAGTGTTGGTGCTGGACTCACATTCTTAAGCTATATCTTAATGACACGCAATACCGTGCCTGCAGTTGGTCGTTTTTACCTTGAAAAATCCCTCCCTGAAGGTGGCGGCACCAACGTAGTTAACGTCATCCTCGTTGACTTTCGTGCCTTCGATACCATGGGTGAAATTGTTGTTGTTGGTATTGTTGCACTTACCGTGTATGCTCTATTACGCCGTTTCCGTCCACCACAAGAAACTATTTACGCTCTCGAAAAGCGCCATGAAATTAGTACACCAGACTTAGCGAGCATTAAAGAAAATGAGGAGCTACCACGAGGCACCTTACTCGTTCCAAATGTCCTAGCTCGACTATTGATGCCTGTTATCGCAATGATTGCTGCCTTCTTCTTCTTGCGCGGTCATAACTATCCTGGCGGTGGCTTTGTGGCTGGAGTCACTTTTGCCATTGGTATTATTATTCACTATATGATTAGTGGTATTCATTGGGTTGAAATGCGTTCACGTATCCGCCCTCAAAACTGGCTATCCGTCGGTTTATTGTTGGCCGTACTCACTGGTTTATTACCACTTGCCTTTGGCTTACCTTTCTTATCGGCACTGGCCATTGATTTGACCTTACCCATTATTGGTGAATTACATTTATCCAGTGTCATCTTATTTGATTTGGGAGTATTTTCTTTAGTGGTTGGTGCCACAACCTATATGTTGGTTGCCTTGGCCCACCAATCGTTACGCTCCAAACGTCACAAATCAGGAGCGAAATAATGGAATTAGTCTACTCACTAGCAATTGGTATTCTTGCAGGTTCTGGCGTTTGGCTGATTTTACGTCCTCGTACTTTCCAAGTCGTGGTTGGTATCACCTTGATTTCTTACGCCGTCAATCTATTTATTTTTGGCATGGGTCGACTCTTCGTTGGCGCACCACCCATTATTAAAAAGAATGCTCCTGTTGATACCATTCTCTATGCCGATCCAGTACCACAGGCCTTAGTTTTAACGGCCATTGTGATTGGTTTTGCAACCACCGCCCTGATGCTTGTGGTGATTATGGCGCAACGTGGCTTAACCGACTCTGACCACGTAGATGGACTAGGGGGTAAGCAATAATGAATTCGTGGTTAAATCAGTTACCTATCCTCTCTATTGCAATTCCGATGTTTGCGGGTGCTGCAATGGTCCTTCTGAAGGAAAAACGTCGCCGCCTAGTCACCTCTATCGGTATTTTTTCAGCCTTATTGCAATTTGGTGTAGCCATTACACTACTACTCGCAAGCTCAGGGAGCTTGAGTAATCCATGGCAACACAATATTGGCGTGTATCTTCTGGGCAACTGGGATGTACCCTTAGGCATCTTATTAGTAGTCGATAGACTCTCAGCGCTCATGCTTGTTCTTTGCGCAGGACTAGGTTTCACTTGCCTAATTTATGCGACTACGGTTTGGGACCGCGCTGGAATTCACTTTCACCCTCTCTTCCAATTCTTAATGTTAGGGATTAATGGGGCTTTCTTAACTGGTGATTTGTTTAATCTTTTCGTGTTCTTTGAGATATTACTCGCTGGTTCTTATGGTCTCTTACTCCATGGTTCTGGTGAGCGCCGGGTCAGCTCTGGTTTTCATTATATTGTTGTCAATCTCATCGGTGCTTTCTTAATGCTAATTGGTATCGCCATGCTGTATTCGGTGACGGGGACACTCGCTATGGCAGACCTAGGTATGAAAGCAGGTGTTTTAGAAGCCAGTGAACGCCAACTTTTTGAAGCGGCATGTGCCATCTTGGGTACTGCTTTCTTAATTAAAGCTGCGGCTTGGCCTCTCAGCTTTTGGCTGACGGATGCCTATTCCTCTGCTTCAGCACCTGTAGCGGCGATGTTCTCCTTGATGACAAAAGTCGGTATCTATGCACTCTTACGCCTTGGTTCATTGCTTTTACCAACGGGAGCACCAGCTGCCTTCGGCGGTACATGGATGTATTTCATCGGTTTAGGCACGCTCATCTTTGGCTCAATTGGCTTATTAGCAGAGAAGAATTTAGGGCGTATGTTTACCTATTGTGTACTCATCTCCTCAGGTACGCTCTTAACGGCACTCGGCATGCCAGGTGTTGCCCTAACAGGTCCTTCACTCTACTATCTTGTTAGCTCAGTCATGGTGATTGGTGCTTCCTTCCTGCTCGTCGAGTTGATTCGCCGCACTGAATCTGTTCAGACCAGCGTACTTTCCGTCAGTCTTGAAGCCTTCGGTTTAGAAGAGCAAGATCTTAAGTCTGACTATGCAGGAGAAGCCGTAGGTGTCGCCATCCCTGCCGCCATGGCTTTTTTAGGCCTAGCCTTCTTTACATGTGTACTTATCGTCGCTGGCCTACCCCCCTTCTCGGGTTTCCTCGCGAAGTTTGCATTGCTCTCTCAAGCAATTACCTTAACTAGTCTTGAAATGGGTTCAGCGTCATATAATGCCTGGTTCCTTGTCGCATTTATGTTGTTATCAGGTATGGTGACAGTGATTGCATTAGGTCGTACTGGTATTCGTATTTTCTGGGGTTCCGGCGCTCTTAAAACACCAAAACTCATGTTACGTGAGGCATTGCCTATTACTATCATGTTAGGTGTCTGTATTTGGATGTCCATTTTTGCAAGTGATGTGATGCACTTTATGAACACCACGGCGGCCTCCTTAGACGACCCTATGCAATATATTGATGCTGTTTTTCAACAGCGCCCTGTTCCCACAGTAGGAGGTCATTAAGATGAGAAGTATGTTCTTCTGGTTACCAATGACGAGCTTGCTCTTAATATTATGGCTTCTGTTAGCCAATGAAGTCTCTGTTGGTCAGGTGTTATTAGGTTTTATTATTGGCTTTCTTTTGATGATTTTCTCCCTACGGATGCGTCCAGATTTAGCCTACCCTCGCAAGCCTCTAGTAACGCTTAAATTAATCGCTATTGTTATCTATGATGTGATTAAATCTAACATTCTTGTCGCCAAATTAGTTTTGTATCCGCGTCGCTATGAGTTAAGTTCTGGCTATGTCTATATCCCCTTAGATATCCGTGACCCACATGGCCTAGCCATTTTAGGCTGCATTGTTACCTTCACGCCGGGCACTGTCTGGTCTGGTCTAACCGAAAAAGACTATATTTTGCGCTTGCACGTATTAGATCTTAAAGACGAAGCTGAGTGGTTTCGCACCATTAAAAACCGTTATGAAAAAAACTTAATGGAGATTTTTGAATGATTAATTACGTCTCCTTAGCGTGTCAGTTCGCTATGTTTTGTTTTGCCTTAGGGGCATTTTGTTGCATGTGGCGCATCTTCAAAGGGCCAACCCCACAAGATCGCGTACTTGGGCTTGATGCACTCTATATCAACTGTATGCTTCTCATCATCACTTTAGGCATTTATTACCGCACTTCTTGGTATTATGACATCGCACTATTAATCGCACTGTTTGGCTTTGTCGGTACCGTCGCACTGGCAAAATTCTTACTGCGTGGTGAGGTTATTGAGCCATGATGATGCAATCTATCCCCTTAATTCCAAGTATTATTATTGCCATTCTGCTCGTCGCAGGTGGCTTAATCAGCTTGATAGGCTCCTTCGGTCTAATTCGTTTCAAAGAATTTGCTGATAGAATCCACGCACCCACTCTCGCCAATACATTAGGTTCAGCCTTAGTGTTGCTTGCCTCAGTTGTCGTGTCCTTATATCTATCTGATCGTGTATTCCTACACGAAATTATTATTA
>CAZIKJ010000422.1:0-3968 GCA_964539685.1 uncultured Pelistega sp. | reverse complement strand
GTATTTATCAGTGATATAGTAGCAATTTAAAAGAATTTCGATTGTAATGAAAAGAAATAAATCAATATATAAACGCTTGGTTTGTTTGAATAAGTAACTTCTCTCTTACCTGAGTAAGAAGATTTTTGAATTTTAAGGAATGATATGGCTCTGCAGTGTGGCATCGTTGGCTTGCCTAACGTTGGAAAATCGACTTTATTTAATGCCTTGACTAAGGCAGGTATTGCCGCGGAAAACTATCCGTTCTGTACGATTGAGCCGAACGTAGGAATTGTAGAGGTGCCTGATACGCGCTTAGCTGAATTGGCCAAGATAGTGAATCCAGAACGCGTGCTACCGGCGACGGTTGAGTTCGTTGATATCGCAGGTTTGGTGGCGGGTGCTTCTAAAGGTGAGGGCTTGGGTAATCAGTTCTTAGCGAATATTCGTGAAACCGACGCAGTGGTGCATGTTGTGCGTTGTTTTGAAGACGAGAACGTGGTTCACGTAGCCGGTCGTGTTGACCCTATTAATGATATTGAGGTCATTAATACAGAGTTGGCCTTGGCGGATTTGGCTTCTGCTGAGAAAGCCTTATTACGCTCTCAGAAAGTTGCTCGTGCAGGTGATAAAGAGGCTCAGAAATTAAGTGCTGTCTTGGAAAAAATCGTACCGGTATTGAATGAGGCACGTCCAATTCGTTCACTTGATTTAGATGAGGATGAGTTAGCGGCAATTCGCCCATTTGGTTTTATTACGGCTAAACCAGCGATGTATGTCGCCAATGTTAAAGAAGATGGTTTTGAGAATAACCCGTATCTTGAGGCTGTACGTCAATATGCAGAAAAAGAACACTCGCCAGTAGTCGCCGTGTGTGCTGCCATTGAAGCTGAAATTGCTGATTTAGAAGATGAAGACAAGACGGTCTTTCTCGAAGATATGGGTATGGATGAGCCAGGTTTAAATCGTGTCATTCGTGCAGGCTATAAATTACTAGGTTTACAAACATACTTCACTGCGGGCGTTAAAGAAGTTCGTGCTTGGACTATTCGTGTAGGTGATACTGCTCCAAAAGCAGCGGGTGTTATTCATACTGATTTTGAGCGAGGTTTCATTCGTGCGCAAACCATTGCTTACGATGATTATATTGCGTTCAAAGGTGAGCAAGGCTCCAAAGAAGCAGGCAAGATGCGTGCTGAGGGCAAAGAGTATATTGTTAAAGACGGTGATGTATTAAACTTCTTATTTAATGTATAGACTGTAATTTAAACGTTAATTCGTTAAAGATAAATCTAGATTGGGATGGAGACATGATGATTAAAAAAATTGATCCCGCACTTTTGACTGCACGTGTTGAACATGGCAAGTTGACCACGGGTGAGCCCTTGGACAGTGATCTCGTGCCCTTAAGCGCTTTGCGCCAAGCGCGCTTTGATGGAGAGGTAACACGAGAGGCCTTACTGGAGGAAGCTTGCAAAGTTTTTGCCGAGCAAGGTTATTCAGCAGGCTCCAGTAAGACCATCTGTCAACGAGCTAATGTGAATCTGGCCTCAGTCAATTATCATTTCGGTGGCAAATCTGCACTCTATCGTGAAGTGCTTATTGAGGCACAACGTCAATTGACGGATAACTTATTGCTTAAGCTAGATACTGCTGGCGAGATGATGAATCCGCGCGAGCGAGTACGGACGTATTTAGAGCATATTTTTGGCGTGTTTCTACTTGCCGAGACGCCTTGGTATGCCAAAGTCCTTGTGCGTGAATATATCGAGCCCTCATCATTCGGCAAGGAGCTGATGAAGCGTGGTACACTTCCAAATATTGCGCGCATGGGCGAGATATTCGCTAAATATTTTGAATTGCCTGAGGACCATCCTACAGTCTTAAGGGCGGTTACCTATACATTCTCAATTGCTATGGGCAGCTTAGCGTTTGAAACGACCTTAATGGCTAATTCGGATGCTGTACGGAAAATTCGTTCAGAAAGTGATTCAGCATTGAAAGAATTAAGCTTTGTGCTCATGACAGGAATGGATGTCTTAAAGATGAGTATGAAAGCATTTAAGGAATAGGTCGATTTCTTAATATCTACGTAAGTATTCATAAAATATACATTTCTATTGTGAAAGGTTTAGAAGATTAATCCATGAAAAAGTGGCTGAAAGGCATATTGATTGCATGTGTTGTGTTCCTCATCGCCGCCTTTATTGGGGTTGCTATTTTTATATTAACGTTTGATACCACGGTATATAAAAATAAATTAGCCTCTATGGTGAAGTCTCAATATAACCGTGAGTTGAGTGTTAATGGTGACATTAAACTCTCCTTATTCCCACGTATTGGTTTGAATGCTTCCGATGTGAGTCTTAGCGAACCAGGCTCCACGAAAGAGTTTGCTCACGTTGATAATATTCGTTTTGCAGTTGCTATCTGGCCTCTGATAAGTAATCGTTTCTTAGTTGATCATATGAGTGTCAGTGGGCTGCGGGCGAATATTGTTCGTGATCATGATGGTTTACTGAATTTTGATGATTTGCTTTCCTTATCGCAGACGGAGCAAGAGCCGCTTGATAATTTACACGCTAAATCAGCGACCGAAGCAAGCACAGCACCAGACGTAAATCGTAGTTCAGAGCAGGTAGTCAATGAATCCTTGGGTGAATGGCTAGCGAAAACTGATTTTAAGGTTGATGTTGCTGGCTTAGTTTTACAAAAGGCGCAGTTCAACTATCAAGATCTTGGCTTGAAGCATAAGCTGCAATTAGATAATGTGCAGATCGATACTGGACGTATTACCTTAGGACAAGCTTTTGATATTCATCTACAAGCGGACCTTAAGGGCGAGCAACCGTATGCAGCAGCGACGCTTGATGTCAGCGGTTTACTGCTTCTCAATCCAGAAAAACAACAATATACCGCACAAAAATTACGCGCCAATTTACTCGGTCAGTTTAAGCAGTACGATATTACTAAGGCGAATTTGTCAGGGGACTTTAATCTTGATACATTGTCCTATGCGATTTTTGGCAAGGCGGTTGAGTTAAGTATGCAGGCTAAGGGTTTAGAGCAGAGCAGTACGGATACCGTTAGCATTGAGATGACGGCACCACAATTAGATTACAATGCCTCAGACTTGAGTTTGGGATTAGAAAATTTTGCCCTGAATAGTCGACTACAGCGTAAAGATCAGCAAGCGATTGATCTAGAGTTGCGTAGTCCTGAGTTAGATGTGTCGCCTACTAAAGCAGGTGGCAAGCCATTAACAGGTAAGATGACAGTTCAGCGTATCGATCAGAAAATCGATCTTGGCTTTAGTCTGAGTAATATTAGTGGCATAGCCCAAGATCTCAATGTTGAGAAAGTAGAGCTAAGTGGCCTATATCAGTCTAAAGCAGATAATCAAATAGAAATTGCTTTGAACTCTGCAGGGAAGTTCAATCTCTTTGAGCAAACGATTACCTTGCCCTATCTACAGGGCGAATTGCAAGTACAAGATAGCCCAGAGTCTAAGCAAACATTCCCCATGACAGGCATGCTCAAAACTAATTTACTTGAGGATCAAACTGATTTTCAATTGAGCTTTATCAACGCACAAGGTAAATTAGCCATTACTGGTATTTTTACGAAGTTTTTTAAGCCACGGATTAGTTTTGATGTGTCTGCAGATAAATTTCGTTTAGATAGTTTTTTTGCGGACCTCGCTTTAATGGATGAAGTAGTGGATCAGCCGAGTAATGCAGCGAATGAAGTTAAGAGCGCAAGGGATTCGAATGCGGTGTCTTCTGCAGATAAAGCATCTGAGGGCACGGAGTCACAGGTGGCCCAGCAGTCCACGGCTGATGGCAGTAGTTCTAGCTTAAATTTTAAACAAGAGCTGCTGGCACGCTTAAGTGGTGTTGGAACCTTTAACTTCAAAGAATTAAGTTATCACGATGTTGTCTTGAATAACTTCGGGGCTACTTTAATCTTTGATCAGCAAGATATTCAAA
>CAZIKJ010000421.1:0-4820 GCA_964539685.1 uncultured Pelistega sp. | reverse complement strand
TTATTTGGCTAAGCACAAAAGCACCACGCGCTGTAAGGTGGCTTGAACGAATAATTTGACATTTAAAGGGTGTTTTGCTAAGCGTTGTTGCCCTTTTAGGTATTCCTGTAACTCAGTTAGCTTCACTGAGTTCACTTGTGCGGCCAAACCGTAGAGTTGAGACTGTAAACTAGGGAAATAGCGCAGGGGTAAATCATAATGCATCAAACTCAAATCAAAACATAAGCGCTGTAAGCTATCAATCCATTGAGCGTTGGAGATTTTTTCAAGCCGTGCAACGTAACTATCAAGATCCGGCATTCGGCGTTGTGATAACTCAGCGACAAATTCCTGTAACCAATAAGATAGTGGCTCTTGCGGTGAATCACTAGAATCCAAGGCAAGTAAAGGAGCACCAGCACTTGCGGCTAACCACAACTCAGGCTGTTTAACCCCCTGCTCTTGTAGCCACTGAAGTGCTACTGCTGCTTCAGGTATATTTAAAGGAAGACGACGACAACGTGAAATAATCGTTGGGAGAAGTTTCTGAATAGCATGTGTAAAGAGTAGGAATACCGTATTTTGGTTAGGTTCCTCAAGTACTTTTAAGATAGCATTCGCCGATGCCGTATTAAAAGCCTCAGCAGGCCCAATCACCACAACGCGTAAACCACCTTGATGTGTGGTTAAACCCATAAAGTCTTCTAACTGACGTACTTGCTCAATACGAATATCATTCGATAATTTTGTATCAGTTGCTTTTTCTTTAGTGACGTCTTCAATTATCAAGCCTAATTTATCTCTGAGTGCATCCGGCAACACTAAGCGAAAATCCATATGATTACCTAAACCAAACCAGTGACAGGATTGGCACTTACCACATGCAATACCATCATGTGCATCCGTGCAAAGCAAACTCGCCGCTGCCGCCATGCAGAAGTTGAGCTTACCAATACCCTCAGGTCCATGAATTAACCAAGCATGCGCAAATCGCTCGCGTTGAGTCAACCATGCTTTAGCAGTCTCTAGTTGCCAAGGATAAAACTGCGCCAGACTCATATCGGAAACCTTTGTGTCAATAGCTCACTTAATTGCGTGCGAATCGTGGCTATACTTTGCATCGAATCAACCACATAGAAATGCTTAGGGTCGCGAGCAACACATTCATGATAAGCCGCCTGTACCGCTAGAAAGAAACTCTCATGTTCACGCTCAAAGCGGTCTAACTGGCGTGTCGCCTCTAAACGCGCTCTTGCTACTTCCACTGGCACATCAAACAAGAGCGTCAGATCGCGCGGAATATCCGCGTGTACCCATTGCGCAAGTTGATCAATTTTCTCTTTACTAAAACCACGACCACCACCTTGATATGCATAGGTTGAGTCCGTAAAACGATCACTAATTACAACTTTGCCTTGTGCTAAGGCAGGTTTGATAATCTGTTCAATACTTTCTTGACGCGCGGCAAACATTAAGAGCACTTCAGTAGCTTGACTCATCTCTTGATGCAAGAGAATTTCTCGTAATTGTTCACCAATTGGTGTGCCACCAGGCTCGCGAGTTAGCACAACGTCGCGACCTAAAGCATGAAAATAATCACAAAGCCACTCTGTATGAGAGCTCTTACCCGCCCCATCAACCCCTTCTAAAGTAATAAATATGCCTTTTTTCATTTGTCTATTGTCTTAATTTTATTAAGGCGTTCCTTTTTTAAGAATATACACTTGAACATTGCGATTATGGTCGCGTAAATTTTCAGCGAAAGCACTGCTTCCATCACCTTTTGACACAAAATAATAATATTTATGTTTTTCTGGATTTAATGTCGCCGCAAGCGCTAAAGATCCTGGGCTTGCAATTGGCGTAGGTGGTAAACCATTACGAGTGTATGTATTCCAGGGCGTATCAGTCTGTAAATCGACTTTGCGGATTCGCCCTTGATACTTGTCACCCATACCATAAATAACTGTCGGGTCAGTCTGCAAGGGCATTTTAACATTCAGACGGTTCACAAATACACCGGCAACCTTACCACGATCTTCTCCATGACCAGTTTCTTTCTCCACGATCGAAGCGAGAATTAAAGCCTCATAAGGTGAATTAAGTGGCAAGTCGGATTGACGTTGCTCCCACGCACTGTGTAAGCGCTTCTGACCTTCTGTGTAGGCGCGGCGCACAATATCAAAATCACTATCGCCAGGGACAAAAACGTATGTATCGGGATACAACAATCCCTCTAAGGATGTGATAGTTGGATCCGCATTAAGTCGCTCTAAAATCTGCTTATCCTCAACCTCACTGAGCGTTTGCTGGATATCGCTATTGGCGGCAATTGCAGAGCGAATTTGCTTATAGTTCCAACCCTCAACAATAAGAATGGTACGACGACTCATATCACCGCTGGCCATCATATTGAGCACATCTAAAGCCGTCTGCCCTTGCTTAATTTCATAGGCTCCCGCTTTTAAAAGCTTATCTTGCCCTGTATAGCGTGAATACCAAGTAAACATCAAGGGCTCAACATCGACATTATGTTTAGCAAGAAGCTCAGCCACAGTGCGCACAGAACTGCCGCGCGGAATAGTAAAATCAATTCTCTCTTCACTTAATTGCAAAGGGCTCGTCTGCCAGGTCCAAACCTTATAGGCTAGGCCAGCAACGACAATCATGATTAAGATAAGAAAAGCAAAAAAAAGTTTTTTAAACATAAGGATAGCGTGTGATTGAAATCATAATATTACGCATGAAAGCTTTGATGAAGCTGCGTTTACGTATAAGCTATGGATAATACACCTACTCGAGAAGAAGCAGCCACAATTTATCTCGCTAGTAAAACTCTATTGTAAATCACTTTACCATCAATCCCAATAAGGCTATTGCCTTAAATGTTTCCAATTCCAGATAAACTGACGTACTATATAAGTACAAACTAAGCCTACATTGGCTTATGTCAGATTTTTAAATTTATAGGTTTTATTGTCATGCTCTATCAACCTTCTGAACAATCTACCACAGAGCTTTATCAGGCATCCCTTAATGAGTTTGCCCTACTGAAAATTTCTGGAGAAGATAGCTTTACGTTTCTACAAAGTCAATTAAGCCAAGACATGCGTCTAGTGAGCGCGAAACAAGCTCAATTAGCGACATTCTCCACTGCTAAGGGACGTGTTTTAGCTAACTTCCTTATTTGGCAAGATGCAGAACCTGAAACACCTACCTACTATGCATGCATTCAACAAGACATTGCTGAAGCTACTCAGAAGCGTCTTAGTATGTTTGTCTTGCGAGCCAAAGTGAAAGTTGAACTACTTGATTCAACAATCTGCGGTATCTGGGGAACTAATCTAGACACAGTAGCTCAACGACTCGATATTGATTGTAGCCAATCATCGCCTACTATCAATGCGGACACATTTGCCGTCATCAAGAAAGACAATGCATTTATGATTCGCTACCCTAGCCAAGAACAACATATACGCTTACTCGCTATCAGTTTAGATGGTCAATCACCACTTTGCTCGGACTGCCAACATACGAGTGAAAACCACTGGTATGCTCAAGATATTGCTTTAGGCCTACCGTGGATTAGCTCCTCCACTAAAGAGGTCTTTATTGCCCAAAGCATTAATCAAGACGTATTACACGCAATTAATTTCACCAAGGGATGCTACCCTGGTCAAGAAGTGATTGCGCGCAGCCACTATAAAGGTTCGCTTAAGCGTCGTAGTGTGATTGGCACTGTTAGCCCTGCAATTGCAGAGCCAAAATCATTGCTAGCCAGTGATGTACTTCAAGGTGAAGACATCGTAGGTCAGATTGTCAATGCTGTGAGTCTTAACGATAAGACCTATCTATTATTTGAGATTCAACTGCAGGCTTTAACAGAAACAGACACTCAAGCGCTCTCATTAGGTCTGGCACCCTCAGCAACAATCACACTGCTGCCATTAAATTATAGTCTTGATAAACCAGAATAAACGTCAGCCCTATCCAAAATAAAAAGCACGTCCTTAATTTATAAGGGCGTGCTCACTACATGTATATTGTTCGCAGAGTAAATAATCAACTGCAGAGTACTATATTAAGTTAAGTCTATAAATGTTTTTTGAATACTCAGCTCACTATTCAAAACGGCATCAGCGTTAAAAATAGTAGTCTCTTGAATAAATAAGCGATCCGCTGTAATAATCCGCAAATCGTCATTATCAATCACTGTATAATTTGTCACATGCTCAGGCTCACTGACAACACAATCTATGTTAACTTGCCCAGTTACCCGTGAATGCGAGAAAGTAATATTGTGATAGGCCTCAACTTCAGACGATTCAATAGCTAAAGCTGGTAAGTTGTGATGATGTTTTTGATGATATTTATGAGTGGCTAGCGATTTAAAATATGCAATCGCATGGCTTAGAAACCGATCCACCTGAGTTTGAGTTGTCGTATCAATTGGTGTAAAGACAATTTTTAAAACACCATACCGCTTATCAGCATATGAATAATTACTAATCTTATAATGATAAGCTTGCGCTTTAAGGTCAGCCGCTTGTGCTTGAGTGGTTAAGGCTGGGTAAGAGAGAGAAGAATAATTAAGAGGCGTATTTAAATACTTATACTCATTCTCACTAATTTTAGCGAAGCCATGGGCAGCAGATGAAGCTAACAGACCTAAGGTCGTTACCTGCATAACACGCCCAAGTGTAAAGCTTGGCTTTTCGGCTTTATAATTTATTGCGTCATGTGAGCTAGTTGTATCGTTCGAACCTTCGATTTCAGCAACGGCCACCCAAGCCCCATTGCGTCATTCCAGATCGAACGATACTGCTTACTCATAACAGTTC
>CAZIKJ010000420.1:0-2804 GCA_964539685.1 uncultured Pelistega sp. | reverse complement strand
GTCATTGCCTCAGCTGCTGCTGTACCCTCATCGAGTAATGAAGAGTTGGCTACATCCAAACCGGTTAAATCCGTCAACATGGTTTGGAAGTTTAATAAGGCTTCTAAGCGACCTTGTGAAATCTCTGGTTGATATGGCGTGTAAGCCGTATACCAAGCAGGATTTTCAAGAATATTACGTAGAATCACGTTCGGCGTGAAGGTGCCATAATAACCCTGACCGATATAGTTACGGAATAATTGGTTTTGGCTGGCGACTTCACGCAAATCTTCCAACACGTCTGCTTCAGAACGTGGTGGGTCTAAATCTAAATCTTCTTGTAGCAAGATATTGGCAGGAACGACTTCTTTAACGAGCTCATCAAGAGAGTTAACACCAATCGCTTTGAGCATATGCGCTTGCTGCTCATCATTAGGACCAATATGGCGGCCGACAAATTCTTCCGCTTTTTCAATATGTGTGTGCAACATGTTTTAAGGTTCCGAATAAAAAGATAATGTAAAAAATTAAGCTTGCGCTTCGTAGTCTGCGGCGCTCAATAAGCCATCATAATCACTTGGATTATTCGGTTTGATCTTGAAGATCCAGTTGGCATAAGCATCTTCGTTGATTAAGGCTGGGTTGCTGTCTAACTCTTCGTTAAAAGCCACAATCTCGCCGTCAACAGGAGCGTAAATATCAGAAGCCGCTTTCACTGACTCAACCACAGCCGCTGTGTCACCAGCACTTAGGGTTGCGCCAACATCAACGTCACCAACATAAACTAAATCGCCTAATTGGTCTTGGGCGTTATGGGTAATGCCCACAACAAATACATCACCTTCTTTAAGAATCCACTCGTGAGAGGCTTGATACTTACGGTCTTGGGGTAAACTCATTATTAACTCCTTGGTTTAAAAGCCACGTTGCACACGTGACATATATTGTAAATTCTTAAGCTAGTCTTATTCAACTAAGGCTTGGCTAATCGCGAAAAGCCCGTCCTATTCCACTAAGACTTTGCTCATTGCCAAATAAAATCACCAAATAAAAGCCTGTCTTATTCAACTAAGGCCTTGCCATTACGGACGAAAGGTAGGCTGGTCAATACCGCTGACAACCACTTACCACGCACCTCAACTTCAACCGCTTCACCCGCTTGCGCACCCTCAGGCATACGCACAAAGCCAACTGAGAAACCTAAAGTCGGCGACATCGTGCCACTGGTAATCTCACCCTCACCGCTCGCACCACGCACCTTCATATGCGCACGTAATACGCCACGGTCATTCAGGCGAATACCTAAGAAGGTATTACGGACAGGATTAGTTTCTAGGGCTTGGCGACCAATAAAATCACGCTCATCTTTCATGCTAAGCGTCCAGGCTAAACCAGCTTGGTAAGGTTGAATTTCTTCGTTCATATCTTGACCATACAGGTTCATTCCCGCCTCAAGACGTAAGGTATCGCGAGCACCCAAGCCACATGCTTGAACACCAGCAGCCGCTAGATCTTGCCAAAGCTGTACGACCTGATCAGCAGGCACCACAATCTCCACACCATCCTCACCTGTGTAACCAGTACGAGCCACCATGACATCACCATCAAGTACGGCTGAATTAAAAGGCTTCAAACCTTCAGCAGCAGCTTGCCATTGTGGACGCACCTGCCATACTGTCGCACGTGCTTCAGGACCCTGCACAGCAATCATGGCTAAGTCAAAGCGTGGGCTAATCAGAACATCATAATCAATCGCGTGTTGTTTTAACCAGATAAGGTCTTTCTCAGCACAACCAGCATTCAATACGAGACGCCATTGATCGTCGGCAAAATAATAGACGATTAAATCGTCAATCACACCACCCTGTGGGTTTAGCATGCAGGTATACAATGCTTTACCAGGATTGTTCAATAGTTTAGCGACATCATTGGCCATCAATTTCTGTAAGAAAGCTAAGGCATCAGCGCCAGAGATATCCACATTCAGCATATGAGAAACATCAAACATGCCAGATTTAGTGCGCACGGCATGGTGTTCTTCAATTTGAGAGCCATAAGAGATAGGCATTTCCCAGCCACCAAAATCTACGAGTTTGGCTCCTGAGTCAAGATGAGTTTGATATAGAGGGGTGTGCTTTAACGATGCTGTCGACATAGGGCAACCTTAACAGAGTGAATTAATTTAAAAAGCGCAGCCATATATTGATTAAGCGATGCCTTATTTTAAAAGCTACCGCTTAAGCAATCATGTTAACGACCGTTCAAGCGATCGTAATCATCATGACTTAGCTCACTGTTTTGTTTATCACGCCCCTCTGTCCGTTTGCCTGAGAGTTTTAGATACCTTGAGGAACGTGTAACGCTTCACTCAGGTAAGCACCTTCGGCGGCCGCCTGTTGCGGCTCTCTCCAGAGTACCTATGCACTTACTTCGTTTAAACATGTTTAGCACAGTCAGTATGACGATAAGCAATGCTTAGTTAATGTAGACCGCATTCAGATTATATAAATCTAAAGGGCTCTGATTAAATAAGCCTTAAATAAGCCTTATCGATTAGCTATCATCAGCCAGACTCTACTATGTCTCCTGTTTATTATGAAGTGCTGAGTACAGTACTTTTACCTGAGCGATTCTTGGGTTTGCGCCTTCGGTGACAGGTCACAAACCTGTTCTCTCCTGCACTTTTCTAGGAAGCTCTAGCATAACCGTAAAGCCGAAAAAAATCTAGTAAATCCCCTTAAGCCATAAAGATATCTCGTGATTATCCTGCACTCCTAAGTATTAACCATTAGATTTTTAAAAAGACGAGAAAAGACCAGTCTTAC
>CAZIKJ010000419.1:0-7550 GCA_964539685.1 uncultured Pelistega sp. | reverse complement strand
CATAATAGGTATAGCTTGTCCTACTCTTTCAACTGACCAATCTTGCAGTCGGTCTAGGCTAATCTGCTCCAACCAAGCATGCACCACCGTACCAATAGCAGCTTGTCGTTTATCATCAAACTGCCAAACAGGTGCGGCAATAGAGCCAGTCCACGACGGATGAATTGTTGGCTGTAATATTTGCAAGCTAGCAAGATTTAAGCGGTCAATTTGGCTATTGTTATACGCACTCTGCCAGGCATTCGCTATGCTAGAAGGTGCCACCACCGAAGCGCTTAGTTGCGTTAAATCCTGCTCTGGGCAATACATTGATTCAGTAATATGCGGATAAATATGGCTCAACATACACTTATCACTGACTTGATCATTATCTAGATTATCTTGTGACAACAAATACACAAGATGTAAGTTTTCACGTGCACGGGTACTTGCCACATACAATAAGCGCGCAGTTTCATAAAACTCTCTTTTCTTATTGCGTGAGCGAATCAATTCTGACACGCTGTCCTTCGTCTTACTTACCGCATGAGCCACTGTGCCCATGAGTAGCTCACCATCTTGTTGCTCAATTTCTATCAAAGCAGTTTTCTGACTTTTCGTACTACGATGCAAACCATACACAATGACTTCATTAAACTCTAAACCTTTGGCCTTATGCATGGTCATAATTTCAACCGCTGGACCTTGGCTGGCAGGCGCGGCATATAGCGCATTCAGTTGCTCTTGAAACTCATTAGCATCCAAATTGCCATAAGGCGCAAGCTTATCCAAGAGCGCTAAGACAGTTTGTATATTCTCTTGTTCAGCCAGGCTCGCATAAACATCAAAACCACCGAGCTGGCGCCAGATATTTTCCACATAACTTGGAAAGCTTAGTTCACTCTGATGATATGGGCGCTGCAATACAATGCCACAAAAATGACGTAATCGGTAAGCTTGCTCAGAACCGATCAACCCCTCTAATTCAGACCCTAAGGCTAGAGCTCTTTGCAAGTCTTGCACCACAAGACGCTTAAAATTCTGTCCAAACAAAGCTGTCAGACTCTTTAAATTTAAACCGCAGAATGGTGAGCGGAGCAAAGCCATCCAGGCTAGGCGATCACCTTCATGTAATAGCGCGCGGATAAGTTGGACTAAATCCTCAACTTCGGGAGTATTTTGTAAAGCCACAATATCTACCGCTTTAATCGGAATATTATTCGCTTGCAAAAGCTGAGCCAATTGCCCAAGATGGTTGCGTCCACGAACTAAAATCACGACAGGATGCTCACTCTCTGGGTGGTTAGACAAAGCATTCTTGACTAACTGAACAATCGTTTTCTCAGCTCTTAAGGCTTGCGCTGCCTCTGTATTAGTCTCACTTTCTTTATCCCAAATAAAAGGATATAGCTGTACAGCAGGACGAGCTCCAGGTCCATTAAATGGGTTTGAAGGGCTATACGAAATCCCTCCTAAGGCGGCATTATTCTGTGCTGGGAACACATATTGAAAGACACGATTCACCCACTCTACCACGCCTTGGTCGGAACGAAAGTTTTCACTTAAGTTTAAACGTTTAATACTTAAATCAGCGACTTTTTGCTGCTCCGCCACTTTTAAAAATAAGCCTACCTCAGCCTTACGGAAGCGATAAATTGACTGCATAGGATCGCCCACTAAAAATAATGTTCGACCATCTTGATCACTCCATCCTGAAACCAATTTCTCTAATAACTGCATCTGGCTGTAACTGGTATCTTGAAACTCATCCATCAAGATATGCTTTAAAGATAAATCAAGCTTTAAGAGTAAATCACTGGGATTATCACTCTGCCCTAATGCAGCACTAGCACGCTGAGCAATCTCAATAAAATCTACTTGCATCTGCTCTTTAAAAATATCTTGCAAATGTTCTAAACTCAGTTTTAAGCAAGTAAAGAAGGCCTTAAATGTCTCTAGGTTTTTTGCTTCAATAAGTTGCAAGGGCAAATCACGAATAGTGCATAAAGCTTCTAGCAGCTCAGTATTGAGTTCATGCTTACGCAACCACTCCATAATTGTAGGTTTGTGGGATGACTTAACACCGATACCATCCCTAGCATCCACTTTCTTACGAAGTTCACCCTTGCCTGTTAATAAGAAATTTGCCACCGCTACCCAACAACCAACATCCGCAAAGGAAGGGCTTAGTGGTTTTCCATCCCAATCCATTAAATTGGCTAAAAGATGCTCTGGGTCTGCTTGTGTTTTATGTACCGCTGCCTCTTGCAAAGCACCCTGTAACTCTTGCTCCCATCCCAATGGCATGACTTGCTGGGCTTCTTCTAGCTCTTGCTCAACAATACGATGTAAGGTTTCTACCATTTGCGTCAGAGCAGAACTTTCGTCATCAAGAATAAAGCACCATTGATCTCGGCTTTGTAGCATCTCTACTAAGAGTTTTTCAGCGTTCGACAAGTTTAAGTCCAAGTGCGATAGTAAGCTCTGCACTGCTTTCACCTTATCGACCTGCATTAAGGTTCGCTGGGCTGCTTGCTGATATAAGACTTGAGCGAAATCAGTAGGATTTAAACTCGACCCTGCTCCTGATAAGCTCGGGGTTAAACGAATTAAAGATTGACAGAAAGCATCAATCGTCTGAATACGTAAACGACTCGGGTACTCAAGCAATCGCCAATTCAGCTCTGCATCACGTGCTAATACCTGACGCGCAAGCCGCCAAGCCTGGCGCTCATGCTCACGCTCGGGCTCAGTATTCGATAAACCTCGTTGGAGTTTTTTCAAAATTCGGTCGCGCATTTCCGCGGCCGCTTTACGCGTAAATGTAATGGCCAAGATTTCTTCTGGTCTTTGTACTAAAGCCAATAAGGCTAATACGCGGTCCGTAAGTAACTCAGTCTTACCGGAACCTGCAGGGGCCTGGACTAAATAAGAATAGCGCGGATCCACGGCTTGCAGCCTCGCCTCCCAATCATTCGGCTGGCGTAGCGTCGTCGCGCATAAACTCAGCTTATCGTTCTGCTGCGCTGCTTCTCCAGCGAGAGTACTCTCCTCGCTCTGCCCAGTACCGCGCTCTAATAAAGCTTCATTTGCTTCATGTTCAAACATATCGAACTCAAGTTGATTATTCATCGCCTTCTCCTTCAGCTCCTAAATGACAACGTAGAAAAGGCATCACTGAACAATATTGCATATCTCTGATATTTTCATAACGATTACTTGCTTGACCTTGTGCAATTTCATTGACTAAACCCGTAATTTTGTCATGCCAAGTTTGCACGACGGTTTGCCATTGTTCTGGCGCTAGGCTTTGCACACTTTTAGGGATACCTAAGTTTGAGGTACCCACACCTAAGTAATTAATGGCACCACGCTTTAAACCCACAAAACTTACCGCACCAATCGCCTCGGCATCATCTAAGCCTAAGCTGGATGCATATAAGGGTAATTGCACATCAATCGGACGTTCACGCTCAAACCAATTCCGTGCTAACTCCTTATTAGAAGGCAAGCTTCCCGTTTTATAATCAATATATACACGCCTACCATCTGCCAAGCGATCGATACGATCTATGGTGAAGTTGAACTTTAAATTATATGCTTGGAATGGAACTCTCAGCTCCATTTGTTCAACACTAAAGTCTTCTCGCTCAGTCTCTTTTTCCAAGAGGCTGTGAATAATTTCCTGAGCACGTTGTTGCTCTAAGTGTCGTAAGGCAGGTGAGCTTAGCGCTTTTAAGGTTTCCTTCGCTGCCATCTGAATACATTGTTCTAGGAGCTTATCTAAATTAGTATAGGCTTTAAGTTTCGTAGAATCCTCAAGCCCTTTCCAAACCAGTTCCAATGAACGATGATAAAAATTCCCGCGATTTAAATGATTTAACTCATAACTTGGGTATAGCCTTAAAGCCTCAATACCTAAGCGACTATATGCATAGGACCATAATGGATTACGTGCTTGTAAGTCCAAGGCCCTATATCCCCCACGAAAGTCACCCGCCTGAGCAGCTAAGCCCTGACTATCTTCAATCGTCTCTAACGAGACTGCTAGGGCAGCTCTAGGTGCTATAGGACCCAATTCCTGCATAGGCCACGTTCCTAGAAATGAGCTCGGACGCATTATCTGACTATCTTTTTCCAATGGCCAACTGAGTATTAATTGTGGTACCGCATGTAAGACCGACTCAAAAATTTGCTTTGACCACTGCATCTCACTTTCGGGTGTTGCATGTAAAACCTGAGCTCGCCGCTGACTACTGACAGGGATAAACGGATTCGGCTTCGCCATACTCGGCAATGCATCATCGTGCAATCCTAGCAACCAAGCTGCATCCCATTGACCACCTTCAATCTCATATAGACCAACCACATCCAGCCGAGCTTGTGCAGCACGCTTAGCTTGGAACATGGTGCGCATTAACAACTGCTGTAAGACCGTTAATAGCTGCTCAAGTGATAATTGACCTAAGACCTCATCTAAGCTTGCCAATTTCTTTAAAACGCCCTCAAAAGCGTGACAGACTTGAAAGTTTTCGCTGCTAAGCGCCTGTGGCCCTGGGAAGCCCAATTGCACTAGACTATCACGTACAAATTGAACCCATTCAGAGCTACCGCATTTTTGCTCTGGAAGAGATTTAAATACCACTTCAAATTTAGCAGCGAAATTCGGCGCATATTGATACAGCGCTTCGATAACTCGCGAGGGTGAGCACTCAACCGCCTCACCATTACGCAACTCTACATCCAATTCCAGCAGGCGCGCTAATTCACTCGTGCTCGCGCCAAAACAAGCGAGCAGTAAAGCTTTACCGAACTCCTGCACGCTCACTCTAGAGCGTTGTAAACTAGCGCATAAACTGAGCCACTGCATAACAGAGCGCACGAGTGGCCACTCATTCAAGGGTCTACCTACGGCAACGTGATAGGCTAAATCCACGGGAGCAAAATGGCGTTCCAATACTCGTCGAACATAGGCCACTTCAGTTTGTAGATCTGGGCACACAAGCGCCACATGTTTATCTGGATTATCCAGCAAGGTCTGCTTAGCCCAGATTACAGCGCTTTCCAACTCATGCTTATCATCATTGGCGGTATAAACCGTAATCTGTGTTGCGTGTTGCTTGGGGAGTAGGAGTTCTCTGACTTCACAGCCACGGGCTTGCATTGCCTCGAGTAAACTGAGTTGTTGAGGGCTATAGGCGTAGAATCCCGATAAGAAAATATAAGGAGGAACCTGAATCAAACCTTCTTGAATAGCCGTTAAGCTTGCTTGAATAATCTGTGGTGTATCCCATGCAGATAAGGCATCACGTTTAGTACCATATACTTCACGCCAGAGCATAAAGCGCTCATACTCCTGGCTTTTTTCATCATCTAAGACTTGAATTGCCCACTCGGCTAGTTGTCGATGTGCCTGACTAGCATTGGCTGCTGCTTGTGAGATACTTAATAATGGCTGCTCTTTTTCGACTTCTTCAATGGCTTGGCGCCATAGCCATTGTTGCGAAAACTCATCTAAGGGCAATGGTACTTCTTGACAACGAAAGCGACGTTGCTGTGCAAGCTGATCTAGCCATGATTTATAGGGAGTAATTCTTGGCAAAGCAATAACTTGGCGTTGTGCTCCTTGAATTAAATACTCTTTAATAAACACCGCTAATCGATTATTAGCGGTGATAATTTGCATCTGCTCAAATGGCAATGTTTGCAATAACTGCGTATCGCACTGCGAAAATTTCTGCATAGACACCCACAAAAAAATAGCGTGAAACTGGTTCACGCTATTATAAGCTTAAGTCAACCTGCCTTCCTTGAACAGTTCGGCGGGAGCAACTTCCTCAAGTCAATCAAGAGATAGGCTTACTTACCGTCTCCAAACAACTCAGCGGCTTGGCGACGTAATTCGTATTTTTGAATCTTACCGGTTGCGGTTTTTTGCAACTCACCAAACACGACCTTCTTTGGCACTTTAAAGCGCGCCATGTGTTCACGGCAGTACTCTAAAATTTCCTCTTCAGAAACATCGGCATCGTCTTTGAGTTCAATAAAGGCAACAGGTACTTCACCCCATTTTTCATCATTCAAGGCCACTACCGCACAGTTAGCAACGCCTGGGAACTTATACAGAACGTCTTCAACCTCAATACTTGAGATATTCTCACCGCCTGAAATAATAATATCTTTAGAGCGATCCTTAATTTGGGCATAGCCGTCTTCATACTTCACACCAAGGTCACCAGTATGATACCAACCGCCCGCAAAAGACTCCTCTGTTGTTTTCGGATTCTTTAAGTAGCCTTTCATGACAATATTGCCACGGAACATAAGTTCACCGAACTCTTTACCATTTGCTGCTACGGGTTGCATGGTTTCTGGATTAATCACATCCAGTGCGCCTTGCAAGTGATAACGTACACCTTGACGCGCCTTCAGCGCAGCACGTTGGCTCACGGTCAAATCATCCCACTCTTCTTGTTCAGCGCATACGGCTGATGGACCATACACTTCAGTGAGGCCATAGACGTGAGTGATATTAAAGCCCATTTTTTCCATATTTTCGAGCACCGCTTCTGGTGGAGCGGCACCCGCTACTAAACCCTTAACGCCTTCTTGCACACCCTCTTTAAATGAATCAGGGGCATTCGCTAAAGCGGCGTGAACCACTGGCGCTGCACAATAATGCGTAATTTTCTCTTTGCGAATAATGTCAAAGCAGGATTTAGGCTCAAACTTGCGTAAGCAGACATTGACACCCGCACGAGCGGCAATTGTCCAAGCAAAACACCAGCCATTACAGTGGAACAATGGCAAGGTCCACAGATAAACAGCATATTTAGGCAAATCCCACTCAAGAATATTTGAGATAGCGTTAAGTGCCGCACCACGGTGGTGATAGACCACGCCTTTCGGGTTGCCTGTTGTACCTGAGGTGTAATTTAAAGCAATCGCATCCCACTCATCGGCTGGAAATTGCCAGTTATCGAGATCGCTAGACTCTTGTAAAAGTGATTCATAGTCTAAATCAGAGAATGCCTCAATATCTTTAGGACCTAAATAATCATTCACTTGAACAATCAATAAATCAGGACAAGCTTTGCGAATTTGCGCAATGTGTGGTTGGAACTCACTGTCGACTAAGAGAACTTCAGCTTCGCCGTGTTGCAAACAGAAAATCAAGGCTTCAGTGTCTAAGCGTACGTTCAAAGAACATAAGACACCGCCGCTCATTGGTACGCCAAAATGCGCTTCCACCATCGCAGGTGTATTATGCAGCAAGACGGCGACAGTCGAGTTACGTTTAATACCTCGTTGACGTAGCGCACCAGCTAACTGACGGCAGCGGGTGTAGGTCTGCTCCCAAGTTTGGCGATAGTCCCCATGTACAATCGCTGGGCGTGCACCATACACGGTGCCGGCTCTGACTAAAAAATCGATGGGTGTCATCGCTACAAAGTTTGCATCATTACGGCCTAAGCCAGTATCAAAATCTGCCATCATGTCTCCATAAGATAAAACCAGTATTCGGCTTAATTGCAAAAATAATAAACTATTTTTTTAACTATACCTTGCAT
>CAZIKJ010000418.1:0-5185 GCA_964539685.1 uncultured Pelistega sp. | reverse complement strand
TGAACGCAAATTGCCATTAAACCACCAGGTAGTAGGCCTAATAAAACAATTAATAAACCATTCACCGATAAAACACCACTGCGGAAGCTCATCTTCGTACTGATTTCAGGGACATTCTTCGCAGGTTCATCAAAGTACATTACTTTAACTACGCGTAGGTAGTAGAAAGCACCGATTAAGGAGAACAGCACAGCTACCACGGTTAATACGATATGGCCCGCTGCTAGTGCGGCTTGTAAGACCACTAATTTGGCGTAGAAACCAACTAATGGTGGAATACCTGCAAGCGAGAACATCAAGATAAGAATCGCGAATGCCAAGAGCGGATGACGGCGGTTTAAACCGGCTAAATCACTGATCTCTTCGCTCTCAAAACCTTGACGGCTAAGGATTAACACAATACCGAAACTGGCCAAGGTGGTTAATACATAGGTCACCATATAAAATAGCGCTGAGCCATAAGCACCTGTCGCCAACTGACCATCTGAATGAACGCCTGATAATAAACCGAGCAATACAAAACCCACATGCGAGATAGTCGAGTACGCCAACATACGCTTAAAGTTAGTTTGCATAATCGCGGTTAGGTTACCAATGGCTAATGACAAGACCGCTAAGATAATTAACATTGGCTGCCAGCTAATCGATACAGCATTCATACCTTCGATCAAGAGACGCAAAGTAATAGCTAATGCCGCAATCTTCGGCGCCGCGCCGATGGTTAAGGTCACCGCCGTTGGCGCACCTTGGTATACGTCAGGTACCCACATATGGAATGGCACAGCACCTAATTTAAAGGCAATACCACAGACCACAAATACCGCACCTAACATGAGTGCCATCTGGTTGTACGCACCGCTTGATAGGACTGAAGCCACACCTGCTAAGCTAATGTGTCCAGTGGCACCGTACACCATCGAGATACCGTAGAGCAAGAAGCCTGAGGCGAGAGAGCCTAAGACATAGTATTTCATTGATGATTCAATGCTACCTAAGTGCTCACGACGCACCGCAACCAAGGCATACAGCGCTAATGACATTAACTCTAAACCTAAGTAGATGCTCAACATGCTTGACGCTGAGATCATTACCATCTGGCCGAGGAGTGCTAACATGGTTAAAGCGTAGTACTCACCGCCTTTTACCATATGGCGGTCAATTAAGTATTGACGGCTATACACAAGCGTAGCCATAACAGCCAAGTACGACACAATCTTCATAAAGTGTGCCATTGGGTCTGCTACATACTGACCGTAGAATGTCATGCCACTCAGGCCCGCATTCCATTGATACAGTGAAATTAAGCTGAGTAGCACTAAGGTACCCAAAGACATAATATAGCTCAGGCTACTGTCTTTCGAGCGCGTAAACGCCTCTAATAAAAGAATGCCGATTGCCAGAATACACAGAACAATTTCTGGCAGAGCAAGTGCAAAATTAAATTGGTTTTCTAACATCGTTGCGCACCTACAGTTTAGATTGAGCGACATGCTCTAGCAATTGTTGCACCGATACGTGCATGACTTCGGTAAATGGCTGTGGATATACACCCATAAACAAGACAAACACCGCCAGCACTGCCAATATCGCATATTCACGGCTATTAATATCGCTCATGTGGGATACTTGAGGATTCTTAATATCACCGAAGGCAACACGCTTCACCATCCAGAGTGAATACGAGGCAGCAAAAATCAATGAAGTCGCAGTCAAGAAGCCGATCCAGAAATTATGTTCAACCGCACCCATAATCACGTAGAATTCGCCCACGAAACCACTGGTTGCCGGTAGACCGCTATTGGCCATAGAGAACAACACAAAGAAGGTGACAAACTTAGGCATCACATTAATCACACCACCGTAGTCAGCGATACGACGTGAGTGCAAGCGGTCATACAAGACACCGATACACATAAACATCGCCGCAGAGACAAAACCGTGAGAGATCATCTGAATAATCGCACCCTCAAGACCTGCCGTGTTAAACATGAAAAAGCCCAAGGTCACAAAACCCATGTGAGCGACTGATGAGTACGCCACGAGTTTCTTCATGTCGTCTTGTACTAAGGCCACGAGCGAAATATAAATCACCGCGATTAGCGACAAGGCAATCATCAGGCCTGCCATACTTTGTGAGGCATCAGGTGTAATTGGCATAGAGAAGCGTAGGAAGCCGTAAGCACCTAGTTTCAACATAATCGCCGCAAGCACAATAGAACCACCCGTTGGCGCTTCCACGTGAGCGTCAGGCAACCAAGTATGGACTGGCCACATCGGCACTTTCACAGCGAATGCCGCGAACAAGGCGAAGAAGATAAACAGCTGCGGTGTCATCGCTAAGGGCAATGCATGCCATGTCGCAATATCGAAGGTACCTGTCTTGGTGTACAAATAGATAAAGGCAACAAGCGTTAATAGCGAACCCAGTAAGGTATAGAGGAAGAACTTAAAGGCTGCATATACGCGATTTGGACCACCCCACACACCGATAATGATATACATCGGAATAAGAGTTGCCTCGAAGAACACGTAGAATAATAAGCCATCAAGTGCGACGAACACTCCGACCATAATGCCAGATAGCATTAAGAAGGCAGCCATATATTGCGCAATGCGGTTAGTAATTACTTCCCAACCAGCTACCACCACAATCACAGTGATGAAGGCAGTCAGAATCACAAACCAGATGCTAATGCCATCAACCCCGAGGTGGTATTTGACATTAAATGCGTCGATCCACGATGCCTGCTCTACAAACTGCATACTGGCCACAGTAGAATCGAAACCTGCAATCACAGGCAAAGTTACTAAAAAGCTAACGATCGCACCAATTAATGCTAGTTTGCGGGTGTAGTCGGCACGCTCATCGCGGCCGAAAATCAACACCAGAATACCAGCAATAATCGGTACAAAAATCGATAAGGAAAGCCATGGAATAGTTGAAATCATTTCGCCGACCTTAATGTACCAGTACAAAGAAAGAAATTAATACAATCACACCCGCCATCATAGCTAGCGCGTAGTGGTAGATATAACCAGACTGGAATACACGACTGATTGCAGCTACCCACGATACAAGACGGGTTGAACCACCGATAAGCACACCCTCGATCAAGCCACGGTCACCCACATTGTGGAATAACTGACCTGCCATACGTGCACCACGTGCAAATACATTCTCATAAATCGCATCAACATAGTATTTGTTTTCTAAAATACGGTTGATACCTGAAAGTGATTTGTACACTTTGGGTGGTAAAGAAGGATTCACAATATAGGCATACCAGGCAACCACTAAACCCGCCACCATTAACCAGAATGGTGCCGTTTGGAAGGCATGTAAGCTATAGTCAACCCAACCATGGAAGTGTGACGCCAAGGTTGCCATCGCAGGATGTTCAGCCGCTACGACAATAGCCGAGCCGAAGAAATCACCGAACAAGAGCTTATCGACCACAATCGCACCAATCACCACCGATGGAATCGCCAATAAGACTAATGGTAAGGTAACCACCCATGGCGACTCATGCGGCGTGCCGCCATGATGACCATGATCATCGTGTGCATCATGATGATGCTCAGCACTGGTATCAAAGCGCTCTTTGCCATGGAATACCAAGAAGTACACACGGAACGAGTATAAAGAGGTCACAAACACACCGATTAAGGTTGCCCAGTAAGCAAAACCTGAACCCCATACGGTTGAGTAGTTCGCCGCTTCAATAATATGCTCTTTCGAGTAGAAACCAGAGAAGAACGGTGTACCGACAAGTGCCAAGGTACCTAATAAGAAGGTAATCCAAGTAATCGGCATGTATTTACGTAAGCCACCCATATTACGGATGTCTTGGTCATGGTGCATACCAATAATCACCGAGCCCGCACCTAAGAACAACAAGGCTTTAAAGAAAGCGTGTGTCATTAAGTGGAAGATCGCTACTGGATACGCTGAAGCACCGAGTGCGACGGTCATATAACCAAGCTGAGACAAGGTTGAATAAGCCACCACACGCTTGATGTCATTCTGGATAATACCCAAGAGACCCAAGAACAAGGCACCGATTGCACCGACCACGATAATTAAACTTAAAGCGGTATCGCTCAGTTCAAATAGCGGTGAGAAACGTGACACCATAAAGATACCCGCTGTCACCATAGTTGCCGCGTGAATCAAGGCAGAAATTGGTGTTGGGCCTTCCATGGAGTCAGGTAACCAAGCATGTAGAGGCACTTGAGCCGATTTACCCATGGCACCTACGAATAAGCAGATACATGCGAGGGTCAGCATATGCCAGTCACCTAAGACCGTGATTTGGTTAAGTTCGTCCGCTTTAGAGAAAACATCGTTATAGTTTAAAGAGCCTGTATGGGCAAACAATAAACCAATCCCTAAGATAAAGCCGAAGTCACCTACACGGTTCACTAAGAACGCTTTCATATTGGCGAAAATCGCGGTATCACGGGTATACCAGAAACCAATCAAGAGGTATGACACAAGACCTACTGCTTCCCAACCGAAGAACAGTTGCAGCATATTGTTCGCCATCACCAACATCAACATTGAGAAGGTAAACAACGAAATATATGAGAAGAAGCGTTGGTAGCCAGGGTCTTCAGCCATATAGCCGATGGTGTAGATATGCACCATCAACGACACTGAAGTCACCACAACCATCATCAAGGCAGTCAAGGAGTCTACCAAGAAACCGATTTCCATCACAGTGGTACCGATAACGCTCCAAGTATAGATCGAATCGTTAAAGTAAGCACCGTTCAGGACTTCAAACAAGACGTAAATCGACGCAATCGCTGAGAACGCCACTAAAGTGATGGTGATCAGGTGCGAGCCGCGACGTGATACGCAATTGCCTAGAAAGCCAGTGCCGAACAAACCGGCCGCAATCGCACCCACTAAGGGAGCGAATGCAATCAGCATTAAAAGGATCGGAGAAAGTGTATTCATATAAGTTTCCCTTAGCCTTTTAGACGCGCAACGTCGTCTACGTTAATCGAATTAAGCTTACGGAACAGTAAGACTAAAATAGCTAAACCAATCGCCGCTTCAGCAGCAGCCACAGTCAAGATGAAGAAGACAAAAATCTGTCCTGCCACATCAGGTAGACCATTGGCCGCTGGATGCCAGATGGAGAAAGCCACGAAGTTAATATTCACCGCTAATAGCATC
>CAZIKJ010000417.1:0-3383 GCA_964539685.1 uncultured Pelistega sp. | reverse complement strand
CACCAGACGCACAGCATCTTCTAAGCTTAAAGCACCCGCTGCTGTTAAAGCGGTGTATTCACCTAAACTATGGCCCGCCATAATATCAGCCGGACGACCACCTGCGCTCAACCAGGCTTGATACATGGCGTAGCTTGCTGCCAACATGACTGGCTGAGTATTCGTGGTGAGATTTAATTGCTCGGCAGGACCTTGCGTAATCAATTGCTGCAAATCTTGATTAATCGCGGCACTCGCAGCGTTAATAGTTTCTTGAACTACTGCCACATCGGCCCAAGCATCTAACATACCGACGGCTTGTGAGCCCTGACCTGGAAATACAAATGCTACTTTCATTGGATTTATCTCTCTTGTTTGAAGGTTTGTCGTTATTTTCTCTGTATACGTCTTCTACATCGCCATGCTATGTATAACCATACAGTAGTCGTCTTACAGTTTAACTAATACCGAACCCCAAGTGAAGCCACCGCCTACACCTTGCAATAAAGCATATTGACCTGCTTGCAAGCGACCATCACGACGCGCCTCATCAAAAGCAAGCGGCACACTGGCGGCCGAGGTATTCGCATGTTTATCGACCGTCACCACAACCCGCTCACTTGGGAAACCTAATTTACGGCCCAAAGCATTAATAATGCGGACATTCGCTTGGTGCGGTACCATCCAATCCACTTGTGATAAATCCATACCCGCTTTGGCACAGACAATTCGCGCAGACTCTTCCAAGGCAGTAACGGCTTTCTTAAACACAGCCTGACCATCCATGCGCAAGAAGGGATCGCCCACAACTTGACCATGATGGATACAACCTTGAGTGTGTAGAATGGTATGCAGATCGCCCTGAGCATCTAGTTGTGTCGCCACAATACCAGGCTCATCACTGGCTTTAAGAATCATTGCACCTGCACCATCACCGAAAAGCACGCAGGTGCCACGGTCATTCCAGTCCAGAATACGGGTAAAAATTTCAGCACCAATCACGAGTGCGCAGTTAGCATTGCCCGCACGTATAAAGCTGTCTGCTGTCGTTAAAGCATAAACAAAACCGCTACACACAGCTTGCACGTCAAAAGCAGCCCCACCCTTAATGCCAAGCTTAGATTGCACAATACAAGCGGTGCTAGGGAAAATATAATCGGGAGTTGAGGTAGCTAAAATGATAAGGTCAATTTCATTCGCATCGATGCCTGCACTTTCAATCGCTTTACGTGCGGCTGCCGTTGCTAAATCACTCGTCACCATGGATTCATCAGCGATATGACGCTGTTTAATCCCAGTGCGCGTGACAATCCATTCATCTGAAGTTTCTAGGCCCTTCTGAGCGAGTTTTTCTGCCAGTTCATCATTACTGACAATATGTTCGGGCAAAGCACTGCCTGAGCCGATAATTTTTGCAAAACGCATGACGTCACTCCAGCAAAAAGTGCCTATTCAGGGCACTCGTTTTATTGTTATTTAATTATCTTCGCAACGGGCATTAGAAGCATCAGTAAGACTACATTCTTTGCGGATATTCTCAATACCGGCTACGGTTTTCTCTAGTAATTGGCTTAATACCGCCTCACGAGCACGCTCAACAGCAACTACGTAAGCTAAGATATCAGCAGAACCGTGGCTCTTAAATACAATACCACGTAAACCCAATAATGCGGCACCATTATAGCGACGGTTATCTACTTGGTCACGGAACTTATTTAAAACAGGTTTGGCAATTAAAGCGGATAGTTTACTGTAAAAGCTACTCATAAAGTTTGCTTTAAGCATACCACCAATCATTTTCGCTAAGCCTTCTGCGGTCTTCAGCGCTACATTACCAACAAAACCATCACACACCACGACGTGTGCGGTACCCTTGAAGATATCATCACCTTCAACATTACCGATAAAATTTAAATTGGTCTGGCGGATTAACTCAGCAGCCTGTTTGACGACCTCATTACCCTTAATGGCCTCTTCGCCAATATTTAACAGGGCAACTTTCGGACGTTCAACACGCTCAAGGGCTTGCACTAAAGCACTACCCATAATCGCAAACTGTTGTAGATGCTCTGCTGTGCAATCGACATTTGCACCAAGGTCTAACATCGTCGTGCCCTTACCGAGTTGATTCGGTATCGCAGTGGCAATCGCTGGACGATCAATACCAGGCAGAGTTTTGAGAACGAAGCGGGAGACGGCCATTAAGGCGCCAGTATTCCCCGCAGAGACACAGGCATCAGCCTGTCCATCTTTGACAAGACACGCAGCAACGCGCATAGAAGAATCTTTCTTGTGACGCAAGGCCACCTCGACCGAATCCTCCATTGTCACAACTTCAGAAGCGTGAACAACGGTGAATTGATCTCTTTGTACAGGTTTTGCCTGCTTGGATGCCTGTGCTAAGGCTTGCGTTAGTGCTAGCTCAACTTGCGCTTCGTCACCCACAAGTAGTAAGTGCACATCAGCGTAGCATTGGGCAATCTGCACAGCAGCCGGCACAGTAACTGGGAGACCATGATCTCCCCCCATGCAGTCAATAGCGATACGTACCACGATAAAAATCGTACAAAAATAAGGCCTGCACCTGTAACATGAAAACCAGATGCAGGCATTATTTTAGAAATATTTATTCGTCGTTCTTAGTTTTTAATACTTTACGACCACGGTACACACCATTCGGGCTGATGTGATGACGCAAGTGCAATTCACCAGTTGTTGGCTCAATTGCTGTAGGTGGATTTGTTAGGAAATCGTGTGAACGATGCATACCGCGTTTAGACGGTGACTTTTTGTTTTGTTGAACAGCCATGATGACTCCAAAAAATTCTGTATCGCTAAGGTACAGTGACTTAATTAAATAGGGTTTACTTTTTCAGCTTCTCTAATACAGCGAAAGGAGAAGCTTCTTTCTCTAAATTATCTTCAGGTAAGGCAACCTGATCCGGGCAAATATCGTGTGTCGGCACATAGGGCAAGCAAAGAATCAACTCGTCTTCCACTAAGTCAAGCACGTCAAGATGGGAAGAAGTTAAAATCTTCTCACTAGCATCATGATCTATTTCACCTGTACTGCCATCAACATCAAGCGCCAAATCTTGTTCAGACTTAACTAATTCAAGTGTTGTTTCTGCATCAATTGGATAGTGAAATGCGCCTAGACAACGCTGACACTCGACTAAGGGAGCCGCTTGCACAGAAAGCCGCAACATAGACTCACCGCGAGGTGCCTTATAACCCTTCAATGACCAATGCACAATGCTTGCTTCACCTTGACTTGCCTGCTCAGGTAAATCCTCAGTCAGACGGGTGAACGAAGCGATGGCTGCTTGACCATCAATATGTCGTTCGACTCGCACAAAATCAGCGCTATCGATAGTTAATCTCTTTGCTGTGCTCATAGTTTG
>CAZIKJ010000416.1:0-2193 GCA_964539685.1 uncultured Pelistega sp. | reverse complement strand
GGCCTGTGGCGCTTCGGTCCGTGGATTATCGCTGGTTACATACACGCGATCCGCTTTTTGCGCAGCTATCCTACCCATTATCGGGCGCTTGCTCGGATCACGATCACCACCACAACCAAAGACACACACCAACTCACCCCCCAGAGCCTTGGCCGACGGGCGTAGGGCTTTAAGTGCATGGTCAAGGGAGTCAGGTGTATGTGAGTAATCAACCACCACTAACGGCAGCCCTTGTAGACGCATACCACTGACAGGTTGCACGACTTCAAGTCGGCCAGGTACGGCTTCAAGCAAGGCCATCTTAGTCGCAATATTATGAATTCCCCAGCCCAAGGCTTTCAGGATACCCGCCGTTAACAAAAGGTTGGCAATATTATGCTCACCGACTAAGCGCGTAATCACTTGCGCATCGCCATCGGGCATAGACAGCTCGAAAGACAAGCCATAGTCAGCAAATTGATACTTCTTCGCTAAGACTAAAGCATCGGGATTGTTATGTAAGCTATAGCCAATCGTATTGCGTGCACGGCTTTGCGCATAGAAGCGCTGCCCTGCCTCATCATCAAGATTAATCACAGCATGTGCCAAGTCTGGCCATTGAAATAAGAGGCCTTTGCAGCGCTCATACTCTTGCATCGTATGATGAAAGTCGAGATGATCTAAGGTTAAATTCGTATAACCTGCAATCTTAATACGGACCCCATCCATACGCCCTTGCACCAAGCCAATCGAAGAGGCTTCAATGGTGACGGCGGAGATATTCTGTTGCTTTAATTGGGCCAAAAGGCGATGCAAGCTAAGTACATCAGGTGTGGTTAAGGAACCACCGAGATTTTCACCGCTAGGCAGAATAGTACCTAAGGTGCCGATGGTTGCACACGATACATTGTTTAAGTTTAACGCACGCGCCACCCAATTGGCACACGAGGTCTTGCCATTCGTGCCTGTAATTGCAATCACTGCGACACTGGCTGAAGGCTGGCCATACCACTCATCGGCAAGCTGACCAAGCTGCGCACGTAAATTCGGCACGGCTAATACAGGCACGGAATAAACTGGCGCAGGGTCTGACGACTCTACAAGCACGGCGGCTGCGCCTTGCTCAATGGCTTTTTGAATAAATTGGGTGCCGTCCAGGCTCGTACCTTTACAAGCAACAAAGACATCCCCTACTTGGATGTCTCTGCTGTCGAGTCGAAGGTCAACTTGTTGGCTGATTTGCTGGTCTTTTAACCAATCGATTATGGTTTTCATCCTTATCCTTGTGTACGTCGACTACCAGGTTTGTTGGTGTTATTCGCTTCAATAGTTGAGGGAGTCACAGGTGCATCAGGAGGGACGCCCATATGCTTTAAGGTTTGCTCAATAATTTCCGCAATCACAGGTCCGGCAATCACAGTACCGTAATAGCCACCCTCTTTCGGCTTATCCACAGTCACAGCAACCACAATACGTGGCTTAGACACAGGGGCTAGAGCAACGAACGAACCACGATAAAGATTACGTGAGTACTGTCCGTTCACGATTTGACGTGCGGTGCCTGATTTACCAGCGATACGATAGCCATTAACCTTAGCTTGAATCTTAGAGCCTTCGGCGCCCGCAGCTGCTTCGAGCATCACACGAACATCCTTAGCGACGGTTGGAGAGAATACTTGCACACTGGTTGGACGTGCGCCATTCTTCGTGAGCGATAACGAAATCATATCACCGTCACGTGCCAAACTCGTGTAAGCATGCGCAATCTGAATCAAAGAGACTGATAGACCGTAACCATAAGACATGGTTGCCTTCTCAATCGGACGCCAGCGCTCCCATGGACGCAAACGACCAGGGGCAGCACCTGGGAAACCCATATTCGGAGCTTGTCCAAAACCTAATGCATTGAACACAGTCCACATTTGCTGTGAGCGCATGCGTTCTGCCATCATGGCCATACCAATATTACTAGAACGACGCAATACACCTGCCACATCTAATGTACCATTACGCTTACTAACGTCAGTAATCGTTGCTCCTTGATATTGCCAGCTACCACTACCCGTGGCAAATTTTGTATTCTTTGTAATAGCACCCGAGTCGAGCGCCAAGGCCGCCACTAGCGGTTTAATAATAGAACCTGGCTCAAATGTATCGGTAATCGCTCGATTACGCAAGGCTTCACCACGACGATCTTTACGATTATTCGGATCA
>CAZIKJ010000415.1:0-6616 GCA_964539685.1 uncultured Pelistega sp. | reverse complement strand
GTGCTAATGATTTCTCAACAGACTCTTTCGCTAAGTCTTGGTGGTTTTTCTGACGCTCTGGGTGTGCTTCAATAATGTGATTACCTGAAGCACGACCGAACACAACCAAGTCGAGCAATGAGTTAGTACCTAGGCGGTTCGCACCGTGTACTGAGGCTGCCGCGCACTCACCAATTGCATACAAACCATTAACCACTGTTTCGCTTTGCGTTGCAGCATCCCATGCCAATACTTGACCATGATAGTTAGTTGATAAACCACCCATCTGATAGTGAATCGTTGGTACTACAGGAATTGGCTCTTTAATTGGGTCCACGTTACCGAAACGAATCGCAATTTCACGAATCGATGGTAGACGCTTATTAATCACGTCAGCACCTAAGTGGTCAAGTTTTAGTACCACATAGCTACCATCAGGACCACAACCACGGCCTTCTTTAATTTCTTGGTCCATAGAACGTGATACGAAGTCACGTGGCGCCAAGTCTTTCAGGTTCGGTGCATAACGCTCCATGAAGCGCTCGCCATCTTTATTTAATAAGATACCGCCTTCACCGCGCACACCTTCAGTAATCAACACACCCGCACCCGCTACACCGGTTGGGTGGAATTGCCAGAACTCTAAGTCTTGTAATGCTAAGCCTGCACGAGCAGCCATACCAAGACCGTCACCCGTGTTAATAAAGGCGTTAGTTGAAGCGGCCCAAATTCGACCAGCACCACCCGTTGCCATCACAGTGTGTTTGGCTTCAAGGATATAAATATCACCAGTTTCCATTTCAAGTGCAGTCACACCCAAAACATCACCCGCATCGTTGCGGATTAAGTCAAGTGCCATCCACTCAACAAAGAAGGTGGTACGTGCCGCAACGTTACGTTGATACAAGGTGTGCAATAACGCATGACCAGTACGGTCAGCAGCCGCACAGGCGCGCTGTACAGGCTTCTCACCAAAGTTCGCTGTATGACCACCGAAAGGACGTTGATAAATCGTACCGTCTGAGTTACGGTCAAAAGGCATACCAAAGTGCTCTAATTCATACACGGCATTTGGCGCTTCACGGCACATAAACTCAATAGCGTCTTGGTCACCTAACCAGTCAGACCCCTTAACGGTGTCATACATGTGCCAGCGCCAATTGTCTTCACTCATATTACCAAGAGAAGCACTAATACCACCCTGCGCTGCAACAGTATGCGAGCGAGTCGGGAAAACTTTAGTTAAAACAGCGACGTTCAAACCTGCCTGAGCAAGTTGTAGAGAACAACGCATGCCAGCGCCACCTGCGCCAACAACAACCACGTCAAATTTACGACGAGGCAAAGAAGAATTGAATGCGGTCATTCTTAGATACTCCAAACGATTGCAGCAAAATAGGCTACTGAACCCACTAACCAAAGAAGTGTTAGGGTAAATAGAACCAAGCGAAGACCGACTGGTTTAACGTAGTCCATCCAAATATCACGTACACCAACCCATGCATGCCAGGCTAGTGAGAAGAAAGCCAAAGTCACTAAAATACGACCTAATGGCAAGCCAAAACAGGTGAAGGTAAAGAAGCCAACCCAGTTTTCGTAGTTAATCGGAGTAAATAGTGCCGCTAATAAGAACCCCACTGAGTAGATAGCAAGAATAACTGCTGTCACACGCTGAGCAATGAAGTCCATTGTGCCGTAATGAGCACCTACAACGCGACGCGTTCTGCCGTACTGTTGATTTGACATTAGAGCACTCCAAATAATTTAATTGCGAAGATCAAGGTAAGAACCACGCTAACAACTAAAACAATTTGTGCACTTTTAGCTGCTTGCGCTTTTTCTAGGCCGTAGTGTAAATCCAACATCAAGAAGCGGATGCCAGCACATAAGTGGTGCATAAAGCCCCAAAGTACCGCTAACAAGATCAACTTAAGGAAAAAACCACCAACACCAGAACCCAGCTCAGCAAAATGTGCCGGCGAAGCTACGCTAGCCATGAACAAGGAAATAAGAATAGGAAGGCTTAAGAAAATTAAAGCGCCGCTGATACGGTGCAGTATCGATACGAGTTGCGGGAACGCATTACGATATCGCACAATCTGCTGAATTTCGACGTTACGAAATTCGCGGCGTACTTTTGACTTTGAGTCTGACATAACGACCTCTGAGACGATTTACAACAAATGATTAATAAAAAACCTTGCCAATTATATGAAATTTTTACAAATGACACATAAAAGACCCCAACAAACTTACAAATAAATTCTTTTCATTCGGTACAATTCATTACCTTTTAGTATAGGCTATTTCGGTAATGATGATGCTCTGTAGAATATAAACCCGTGCGAATTTCCATGGGTTTATCTCCAAACGTGTATGATACCCTTTCGATTGACAATAAGGGAGTATCCTCAGAAACTTGTAACAAAGTTGCAACATCAGCAGGTGCACCCACTGCCTTGAGTTTTTCATCACAGCGTATTAATTGCACCCCAAATTTACTCTCAAAAAGCCCATACAGTGGGTCGCGATTATCCACCAATAACGCCAAGCTCATGCCCTTGTAAGTATTGGCAGGCAAGTAAATTTCTTCATAGATGGTTGGATGATCGAGTAAGTTCATCACACGCTTGATACAAATGACTTTTTCATCGCGATTAAGTTCAAATACTCGCTTATGCTCAGCACTTGGCTCCTGCTCTTCGCATGACAGAAAGTGGCTTTGTGCTCGCTTGCTATCATCCGAATTATCCGCAAAAAGGCGTAAAAAACGATAGCGCACCTCGGCCTCATGGTGCGTTGCCACAAATGTACCCTTACCTTGACGACGGATCAGCACATTCTCAGCCGATAGTTCATCAATCGCTTTGCGCACAGTCCCTTGACTCACTTGATAACGATTAGCAAGTTCCTGCTCACTGGGAATACTTTCGCCTGGTTTATAGTCACCTGCTTCTAAACTTTGCAAGAGTAAGTCTTTGATTTGCTTATAAAGAGGGCTGAACGAAGCAGTACGCTCGGGTTTAGGTCTGAATTCAGTCATGGCTTAATTAGTATATAAAGTCGCTAAATTATCCCACAGTCTTATATAACTGTCTACTCATGTATAAGATATAAGACTTATTGACGAAAAAAAGATATGAAGATAGAATAATAGGGTTTATTTCACAAAATTTTGTCGAACTTTTTGTTATATTCTGTATAGAACCTATGGACTTTACTGGTTTGCTATGTTGCATTGCAAGTTAAGTGTGTAGTCTTTCTGACGATAGTTCGTAATCCTTTAAGTCTTTTATTTTATTAAAGTCTTTTTATATTTATTTGGAGCATTTTATGTCAAAACCTGCTGTACGCGTTGCCGTTACTGGTGCTGCTGGCCAAATCGGCTACGCCCTTTTATTCCGTATCGCCTCTGGTGAAATGTTAGGTAAAGATCAACCCGTTATCCTTCAACTTCTAGAAATTCCAGACGAAAAAGCTCAGAAAGCCCTGAAAGGCGTCATGATGGAATTAGACGATTGTGCTTTCCCACTATTGCAAGAGATGACTGCTCACAGCGACCCAATGACTGCATTCAAAGATGTTGACGTTGCTCTATTAGTAGGTGCTCGTCCACGTGGCCCTGGCATGGAGCGTAAAGACTTGCTTCAAGCTAACGCCCAAATCTTTACAGCACAAGGTAAAGCACTGAACGCCGTAGCTAGCCGCGACGTTAAAGTATTAGTTGTGGGTAACCCAGCGAATACGAATGCTTACATCGCTATGAAATCTGCTCCAGATCTACCAGCGAAGAACTTTACAGCCATGTTACGCTTGGACCATAACCGTGCCCTAACACAATTAGCACAAAAATCTGGTACTCAAGTGAAAGACATCGAGAACTTAATTGTTTGGGGTAACCACTCACCAACCATGTACCCAGACATTCGCTTTGCTACAGCCAATGGTGAAGGCTTAGAGAAGAAAATCAATGATGACGTATGGAACAAAGACACCTTTATTCCTACCGTTGGTAAGCGCGGTGCAGCGATTATTGAAGCACGCGGCCTATCATCAGCAGCGTCTGCAGCGAACGCCGCTATCGATCATATCCGTGACTGGGTATTAGGCAGCAACGGCAAATGGGTCACCATGGGTATCCCATCTGACGGTTCTTACGGTATTCCTGAAGGCATCGTATACGGTTACCCAGTAACCACAGCTAATGGCGAATACACCATCGTTAAAGACTTAGAAATCAATGAGTTCTCACGTGAGCGTATGGACTTCACATTAAACGAGTTGCTCGAAGAGCGTGATGGCGTTGCCGACTTGTTGAAATAATCTCTACCTCTCGTAACGGCCACCATGTGTGGCCGTTTATTTACCCAATTTACTTGCACAAAGTAAAGCATGTTGATCATGCAAGCATTAGGAGTTTACTATGGCTAACCCTCAATCTGCAGGCGCTAAATTTCGCCAAGCATTAGCTGACGAGAAACCATTACAAATCACTGGCGCCATTAATGCGAATCACGCATTACTCGCCAAGCGCGCAGGTTTCCGCGCTATCTACTTATCTGGCGGTGGCGTAGCCGCAGGCTCACTAGGTCTACCAGACTTAGGTATCAATACCCTAGAAGACGTGCTAATTGATACTCGCCGCATCACTGATGTGTGTGACGTTCCACTATTAGTGGATATTGATACAGGTTTAGGCCCATCTGCTTTTAATATTGCTCGTACTGTTCAAGGTTTAATTAAAGCTGGCGCTGCTGCTTGTCATATCGAAGACCAAGTTGGCGCTAAGCGCTGCGGCCATCGTCCTGGCAAAGAAATCGTTTCAACCGAAGAGATGGCTGACCGTGTTAAAGCCGCCGCTGATGCACGTACTGATGACCAGTTCTTTATCATTGCGCGTACCGATGCTATTCAAGCACAAGGTGTTGATGCTGCGATTGAACGCGCTATCAAGTGTGTTGAGGCAGGTGCTGACGGCATCTTCGCTGAAGCCGCTTACGATCTACCAACCTATGAAAAATTTGCTAAAGCTATCAACGTGCCACTTTTAGCCAACATCACCGAATTCGGTGCGACACCATTATTCAGCGTCGAAGAATTAGCTGGCGTTGGTGTGGGTATGGTGCTTTATCCTTTATCAGCCTTCCGCGCTATGAATAAAGCCGCTGAAGCTGTCTACACGGCGATTCGCCGCGATGGCCATCAACGCAATGTAATCGACATGATGCAAACGCGTGAAGAGTTATATGACCGTATTGGCTACCATGCATACGAGTCTAAATTAGACGCGCTTTTTGCAAAAGGCAAATAAATTTACCTTATCTGAGGAGTTTTTTTACATGACAGAAGAAATCAAGCCTAAGGCAAAAAAATCGGTTGCCCTATCTGGTGTTGTTGCGGGTAACACAGCTCTATGTACCGTAGGTCGTACTGGCAATGACTTAAGCTACCGTGGCTACGATATTTTAGACTTAGCTGAAGTAAGTGAGTTCGAAGAAATCGCTCACTTACTCGTCCATGGCAAATTACCTAATGCTAAAGAATTACAGGCGTATAAGGAAAAATTACGCCGTCTTCGTGGCATCCCTGCCAACTTACAAACAGTTTTAGAGTCTTTACCTGCTGCCAGCCACCCAATGGATGTGATGCGCACAGCAGTATCTGTACTCGGTTGCACTTTACCTGAAAAAGACGATCATAATGCTGCTGACGCACGCGATATCGCTGACCGTTTAATGGCGAGCTTAGGTTCTGCCCTCTTGTACTGGTATCATTTCAGCCACAATGGCCGCATCATTGACGTTCAAACTGATGATGACAGTATCGGTGGTCACTTCTTACACTTACTTCATGGTGAAGCACCACAAGAATCATGGGTACGTGCTATGCACATCTCATTGATTCTCTACGCAGAGCATGAGTTCAATGCTTCAACATTTACTAGCCGCGTTATTGCGGGCACAGGCTCAGACATGTACTCAGCCGTTGCTGGTGCAATCGGTGCTTTACGTGGTCCAAAACATGGTGGTGCTAACGAAGTCGCTTTTGAAGTGCAAAAACGCTACGAAACACCTGATGAAGCTGAAGCTGATATCCGTCGTCGTGTAGAGAACAAAGAAGTCGTGATCGGTTTTGGTCACCCTGTTTACACGATCTCTGACCCACGTAACGTGGTTATTAAGAAAGTGGCTAAACAGCTTTCTGACGAAGCAGGTAATACCAAGATGTATGACATTGCCGAACGTCTTGAAAGCACGATGTGGGAAATCAAGAAAATGTTCCCGAACCTTGATTGGTTCTCAGCTGTCTCTTACCACATGATGGGCGTTCCAACAGCTATGTTCACACCCCTCTTCGTGCTTGCACGTACAGCTGGTTGGGCAGCGCATATTCTTGAACAACGTGCAGACAACAAGATTATTCGTCCAACAGCTAACTATGTTGGTCCAGACGATATCAAGTTTGTACCCATCAATGAGCGTCCATAATCTACTGAGTAGATGAGAAGACTAACAAGGCTTTACTGCGAACCCCATGCTGTCGTACCTTGTTATTTTGCTTAAGCAAGATACGTCAGGACAGCACACGATAAAGCTGATGAGTAGTAAATCTTGTTAGATACACTTGCTCTACAAAT
>CAZIKJ010000414.1:0-1759 GCA_964539685.1 uncultured Pelistega sp. | reverse complement strand
GAAAACTAAGGCAGGACTCGTTAAAATAGAGCATTCGATATTTTTCTTTAGCTTTAAAAATAATTATGACTATTTCTAGCCTTACATTAATACGTCCAGATGACTGGCATTTACACTTACGTGATGAACAGGCTTTGGCCGCGGTATTACCCGACACAGCACGTCAGTTTGCGCGTGCAATCATCATGCCAAATTTAAACCCGCCAGTCACGACAGTTGATTTAGCTGCACAATATAATCAAAGAATTGAGCAGGCTATGCAAGAAACTGGAGTTCAGAATTTTACACCATTAATGACCTTGTACCTAACAGATAATACGACTGCAGATGAAGTCCATAAAGCCGCGGATAGCGGCTTTGTTAAGGCCTTTAAATTATATCCTGCTGGAGCAACGACGAATTCTGCCGCAGGTGTTACCGATTTATTAGGTAAGTGTGCGCAAGCACTTGAGGCTATGCAGGCGCGTGGTGTGCCCTTACTTGTACACGGTGAGGTGACTGATATTACGGTTGATCTATTTGACCGTGAGGCGGTGTTTATTGATCGTGTTATGCTGCCTTTGCGTAAGACTTACCCCGCACTTAAGGTAGTGTTCGAACATATCACGACTAAGCAAGGTGCTGAATATGTACGTGATGCTGAAGGATCGATTGCAGCGACAATTACGCCACAGCATTTATTGTATAACCGCAATGCGATTTTCCAGGGTGGTATCCGTCCACATTATTATTGCTTGCCTGTATTAAAGCGTGAAGAGCATCGTCAAGCATTGCTTGAAGCGGCGACCAGTGGTAATCCACGCTTCTTCTTAGGCACTGATAGTGCACCGCATGCAAAGCATACTAAAGAGCATGCTTGTGGTTGTGCGGGTTGCTATTCTGCCTTACATGCGATGGCCTTATATGCGACGGCTTTTGAGAAGGCGGGTAAATTAGATCGCCTTGAGGGTTTTGCGAGCCACTTTGGTCCCGACTTCTATAACTTGCCACGCAATCAAGATACCATCACCTTAGTGCGCCAGCCATATACCATTCCTGCTGAGCTTTCTTATAAGAATGGTGAAACTTTAGTACCCCTAGCGGCAGGTGAGCGATTAGAGTGGCAGTTGGCTGAGTAAGAGGGTAGATTAAGAATAACGATGAGAAGTAAAGTATTTAAGTCAGATCTGCCTGATGAGGTTGAGGACTATATTGAAGAGTTATTACTGAGCAAAGATGATATTCCAGCACAGGTCTTGGCTTTTCATGAGACACAGACTATGCCTAAAATTAATGTGGCGCCAAGTCAAGGAAAGTTGCTCAATCTCTTATTGCGTATGTCGGGTGCTAAGCGAATCCTTGAGCTAGGAACTCTTGGTGGCTATAGCACCATGTGGATGGCCTTGGCTTTGCCTGTTGATGGACATATTACGACAATTGATTTCGATATAAACTATCTACGTATTGCACGAGAAACATTCGCAAAGTTTGGCTATAGTGAGATGATTGATGTACGCCATGGAATAGCAGCGGATGTGCTTAAGCAATTGGTGGCAGAGCACCAACAAAGTTTACTTGATACCTATGACTTTATTTTTATCGATGCGGATAAGGAAAATAATCCACTCTATCTTGAGTACTGTTTAAAGCTGAGCCATTCAGGCACCATTATCGTTGCAGATAATGTGGTGCGTGATGGCAAGTTGATTACGGAAAGTGATAAGGCGCCTAATATCCGTGGTCTGCGTCAGTATTATCAAGATCTACAAAGTAATCCTGC
>CAZIKJ010000413.1:0-4351 GCA_964539685.1 uncultured Pelistega sp. | reverse complement strand
GAATACCGGTTTAGAGGCTTTCCGTGAAGCGGCACGCCTAGCTCAATTGCGCTACGATAGTGGGGCAGTAGGTTATTTAGATGTCTTAGATGCTCAGCGCAGTCTGTTAAGTTCTGAGCAACAATGGATTCAAACTCAGAGTGCCTTATTGAAGGCCTATGTTGATCTGTATATTGCGCTTGGTGGTGATAGTCATCAGACTCAGCTCGCGCAGTAAACACGTAAATAATAAATTTAAACCTAAATAAGTATGAATATTAAGAAAATATCTTTTATTGGCATTATTGTGATTATTGGGATGTTGGCCTATCTGTCTTGGCAGAAGATGCAAGTCCCCGATATGGAAGGTATCGTAAGTGGTAATGGACGAATTGAGGCTACGGAAATTAATATTGCCACGCGTATACCTGGCGAGTTACAAGAGCTGTATGTCCAAGAGGGTGAGTTTGTTGAACCCGGGCAGCGCCTAGCGAGTATTAAGACAGCAAGCCTAGAAGCGCAGTTGCGTGAGGTCCAAGCGCAGAAGCGCCAAGCGGAGAGTACCGTAGCGAATGCGAATGCCATGGTGGCCATGCGTGAAAGTGAGAAGGCAGCAGCAGAGGCGGTGGTTGAACAGCGTCGCACTGAACTGGTGGCGGCACGAAATCGACTGTCTCGTACTGAGGTTTTGGCGAAAGAGGGGGCCGCTTCACGCCAGCAACTCGATGATGAGCGAGCTGATGTGAAACGTGTGCAAGCCGTACTCAGCGCTTCTCGCGCCCAAGTCAATAGTGCCGAGAGTGCGATTTTGGCGGCGCAAAGCCAAGCCTTGAGTGCACAATCACAAGTCGAAGCGATTGAGGCGACGATCGAGCGCGTGACCGTGGATATTGATGATGCGGTGCTTGTCTCACCCTTGAGAGCGCGCGTGCAGTTTCGTGTGGCCGAAGTAGGTGAGATGGTACCTGCGGGTGGTCGCGTGATGAATCTAATCGATTTATCCGATGTCTATATGACCTTTTTTATTCCCGAAACTGTCGCTGGTCGTATTGCCTTGGGGACTGAGGTACGGATTGTTCTCGATGCGGCGAAAGATGTCGTGGTGCCAGCGACTGTCTCATTCGTGGCGGACAAAGCGCAGTTCACCCCTAAGACGGTGGAGACCGAAGTGGAACGTCAGAAGCTGATGTTCCGCGTTAAAGCCAAAGTTGCGCCAGAATTACTGAATAAATATATTGAACAAGTCAAGACGGGTCTACCAGGCATGGCCTATATTAAGATTGAAGAGCAGAAAGCTTGGCCGCCTTTTTTAGAGAATATCGTTAAGTGATGCAGCCAACGACTTCCACGCCTACCACGTCGACTGCTTTAGTGGCCAGAGTCGAGGGTGTCAGCCACTCTTACGGTAAGGTTCAGGCCTTAGACAATATTTCTTTAGATTTGCCTGCCGCTTGCATGATTGGTTTGATTGGCCCTGATGGGGTCGGTAAATCAACTTTGCTAGGACTCTTAGCGGGCGCCAAAATTATTCAAGAAGGACAGGTGCATGTCTTGAGTGGTGATATGCGTGATAAACGTCACCGCGACAAAGTCTGCCCCTTGATTGCCTATATGCCCCAAGGCTTAGGTAAAAATCTATATAAAACCTTATCAGTAGAAGAGAATCTGCAATTCATTGGGCGTTTATTTGGTCATGATACACAAGAGCGGCGTAAGCGCATTGATGATCTCACCAAGAGTACAGGGCTATATGATTTCTTAGATCGACCTGCAGGGAAATTATCGGGCGGCATGAAACAGAAGCTGAGTCTGTGTTGTGCCTTAATTCATGACCCTGATTTTTTAATTCTGGATGAGCCGACAACTGGGGTTGACCCCTTGGCGCGCTCGCAGTTCTGGGACCTGATTAACCGCATTCGAGCGGTACGTCCACAGATGAGTGTGATTGTTGCCACCGCCTATATGGATGAGGCACAAGGCTTTGATTGGTTGGCCATGATGGATGACGGCAAGGTCTTGAAGACGGGTACACCACAAGAATTATTAAGCCTGACCCAGAAAGATAACCTGGAAGATGCATTTATTGCCTTACTTCCCGACGAGAAGAAGCAAGGCTATGAGCCCGTTGTGATACCCCCCCTGCCACCATCAAGCGAAGCAGGCTATGCCTTAGAAGCGCAGAATCTAACGGTACGATTCGGCAACTTTACGGCCGTGGATAAGGTTAATTTCCAGATTAAACGCGGGGAAATTTTTGGCTTCTTGGGCTCGAATGGTTGCGGTAAGTCGACGACCATGAAAGTCTTAACCGGCCTATTAGAAGCCAGTGAAGGACAGGCTTGGTTGTTTGGCCAGCCCGTGGATAGTCGTGATTTAAGTACGCGTCATCGTGTCGGCTATATGTCGCAGTCCTTCTCGCTCTACAGTGAACTGACCATTACGCAGAACTTGGTGATGCATGCGAAGTTATTCCATGTGCCTAAGGAGCAAATTTCTGAGCGGGTACAAGCCATGCTTGACCGCTTTGATTTAAATGAAATTAAGCATAGTCTGCCCGATGCGGTACCCTTGGGGATTCGCCAGCGTCTATCACTGGCGGTAGCACTCGTGCATAACCCTGAAATTCTTATTTTAGATGAACCAACCTCAGGTGTGGACCCCATTGCTCGTGATAATTTCTGGCGTTACTTAGTGCATCTATCACGTGACGAAGGGGTTACTATCTTTATCTCGACGCATTTTATGAATGAGGCGATGCGTTGCGATCGTATGTCCATGATGCATGCAGGGCAAGTCTTAGACAGTGCGGCACCAGCTGAACTGATTAAAAAACGTGGCACGAAAACCCTGGAAGAAGCCTTTATCGCCTATCTGATTGATGCGGGGGCGGGGACTGAGCAAGCACCTAGTGCCGATAGTAGCCAAGTAGAAGGTGCTAGTTTAGTGCAAGATAATATGCAAGTGGAAGGAGTGATTGCTGGAGGGGATAATCAAGTAAAAGCTACTGTGCAAAACTCAAGCGGAGCAGAAAACTCGCAGGCAAGTGCAAATCAAGTGAAGCAGGTGGGTATAGCAAGGGCTGAGAGTGAGCACAGTATAGAACAGTCAATGGCGCAGGCCTATACCCAGCATAGGCGTACAAACTTTAGCTTGCGTCGCCTTTTAAGCTTTTCTTGGCGCGAAGCCTTGGAGTTAGCGCGCGATCCGATTCGTGCCACCATGGCCTTATTAGGCTCGATTATCTTGATGTTAGTGATGGGCTATGGCATCACCATGGATGTGGAAGATCTGAGTTTTGCTATCTTAGACCGTGATCAAACCACAACGAGCATGAACTATGGCTTAAGCCTATCGGGTTCGCGCTACTTTTTGGAGAAGGAGCCGCTGAAAAGTTATGAGGATATTGATAAACGCATGCGTAATGGGGATATTAGTTTAGCCATTGAAATTCCTCCTAATTTTGCGCGTGATATTGCACGTGGTGAAAATGTCAAAATTGGAGCTTGGGTTGATGGGGCAATGCCCACTAGAGCGGAAACTGTACTCGGTTATGTGCAAGGGATTCATTCGCATTGGTTAATGGAGAAAGCCCAAGAGCAGGGTATGAACCTGGCTAGCAGTCAGGTCAGTGTAGAGACTCGCTTTCGCTATAACCCAGATGTCCGTAGCTTACCCGCCATGGGGCCAGCGGTAATGCCCTTATTGCTCTTGATGATTCCTGCTATGTTGTGTGCGCTCTCTGTTGTGCGTGAGAAAGAACTAGGTTCGATTGTGAATCTATATGTCACGCCAGTCACACGTGCTGAGTTCTTATTAGGCAAGCAATTGCCGTATATTATTTTGGCCATGGCCAATTATTTACTCATGGTCTTATTGATTGTGGTCTTATTTGATGTACCGATGAAGGGCAGTTTCTTTACCTTAAGTTTGGCCGCCTTGTTATATGTTATCTGTTCAACTGGTTTAGGGCTCTTATTCTCATCAATGACCAAGAGCCAGATTGCTTCGATCTTCCTGACCATGATTGGTACCATGTTACCCGCCACTCAGTTCTCGGGCTTGACGAATCCTGTGAGTACTCTAGAAGGTTTTGGTCGCTGGTTTGGTGAGGTATATCCTGCTACCCATATGATAAGCGTAAGCCGCGGTGTCTTTAATAAGGCTTTGGAGTTACAGGACTTAAGCGCTTCAATCTGGTCCTTGGCCTGGGCCATCCCTGTGATTATCATTGTGGCGATTCTCACCCAGAAGAAGCAGGAGCGCTAAGATGTGGTCGAAAAAACTTAAAAACATTTATCAATTAGGCACCAAGGAGCTATGGAGTTTATGGCGTGATCCCATCATGCTGATCTTAATTCTCTATACCTTTACC
>CAZIKJ010000412.1:0-5824 GCA_964539685.1 uncultured Pelistega sp. | reverse complement strand
CTTATACTAAAGGAATAGAAGGATCTTTAAAATACCAACGCTTGTTAATTTTGACAAAAAGCGACTCTTCGTAATGTGTTTGACGACCACCTGCCGTCAGATAATATGCCTCAAAAATGACCACCGCTTGATTACTCCCTTGCGCTGGACGATGCTTAATAATCTTTAGGCCATCCCATTGTGTATTCAGACTCCATTCGCGCATCTCCTCACTATCAAGCTTAGCCTGTTGAATGGGCAATGTCGTCTGAACCAAATAATCAATTAAGCCAAGCGTATAAGCACAATAGCGAGACCGCATTAAGGCTTCAGCAGTTTTCGCATGAGCAACATTAAGGTGATAGGGCTGGCAGCAATCCGCGTACGATTGCGCTGATTGGCAAGGGCATTGATGGTGATTATTTTCCAATGATAGCCTCTGAGTCTAAGGTTAAGTATATCGCTGCTCTACATTGACGCTTATCTTGATAAATACATTATACTCATCCACAAGAATATCTCTATTTTCATCATGAGCTTAGCTTTATCTCCTCTGAACCTCTGTTAATCACTTTAGGTAGACTACTATTTGTACAAGGAAGAGTCATGAATTATCAACGCGTTCTGGATTTCTGGTTTAAAGAGACCGCCCCTGAATTATGGTTTGTACGTAATGATGAATTTGATCAGCGTATACGTCAAGAATTTTATGACACTTGGCAGGCAGCTTGTGCGGCAGAGCTTGAACCATGGCGTATCAGTATTTATGGTCGCCTAGCAGAAATTATTGTCTTAGACCAATTCTCTCGCAATCTACAACGCGACTCAGCGCAAGCATTCGCACAGGATGCAATGGCTTTAGCGCTGGCACAAGAGGCCATCAAACAAACGGACTTTTCCGCCTTAACAGAGATAGAACGTAACTTCTTATTGCTCCCCTATATGCACTCTGAATCGACCCGCATTCATGAGATTGCCATACCCCTCCTCAAGCAATATACATCGGCTAATACGTATGAGTTTGAGCTAAAACATAAAGCCATTATTGATCGCTTTGGTCGATATCCTCATCGCAACGCTGCGCTAGGACGCACATCAAGCGCAGAAGAAATTGCCTTTTTACAAGAGCCTAATTCTTCGTTCTAGAAACATTCGTTCTAAAGGCATTCGTTCTAAAGGCATTCATACACCAAGACTGCACTAGATAGACTCTAATGCAGTTATGGGCAGCACGCCAATGCTAATGCGCTACTGATTTTGAGAAGAGATTAATAATCACCACACCACCGACAATCATGGACATACCTAAGATGGCAGGCAAATCTAAGCTTTGCTTATATAAGAAGTAGGCAATAATGCTGACACATACAATCCCCACGCCGGACCAAATCGCATAAGCAATACCTAAGGGGATACTACGTAGGGTGAGTGATAAGAAATAGAACGCTAAAGCATAGCCAGCTAGCGTTAAAACACTTGGCCATAATTTGCTGAATCCCTGCGTCGCTTGCAAGGCACTGGTCGCAATAATCTCTGCCACAATCGCCAAACCCAAATAAACCCAAGCCATGTGCCCTCCTTAATTAAACGCAAGTTAATTATTATACCTAAGACTTGATACCCTCCTAGCCCTGATGCACAAGGCAGTAAAGCAAGTCCTGATAAGCGTTTAGATACAAAGACTATAATCACACTCTATCGTGAATCACTGCTTCTACGTGCCATCGTTATACTTCATCTCAAATTAGGCACTCAAGTGATAGAATAGAACACACCGAAAACATTAAAAGACACATCATTTCAAGCATTCAGTATGAAGCTAAACTATTTTTCATCAAGTCACCTCGCCGCAGCTATTGCCGCCATCTTAGTTTCTTACGGTTCAAGTGCCGTTATTGTTTATCAAGCGGCAATCGCCTTCTCAGCAACCCCTGAGCAAATCAACTCATGGTTCACCTCATTAGGCCTTGGCTGTGGTTTGCTGACACTTGCTTTATCTTTGAAGTATAAAACACCAATTATGTTCGCCTGGTGTACACCTGGTGCCGTCTTGATGATCAGCACCACTGGCATTGCTATGGGTGAAGCCGTTATGGCCTTTATTTTTGCTGGCGCTCTTATGTTGGCCGTCTCTTTGACAGGCTTTTTTGATCGCATCGTAGCTCTTATCCCTCGTACACTTGCCAGCGCAATGCTAGCAGGCATCTTAATTAATTTCGGCAGTCGTGTGTTTACCTCGATGGAGTCTCAACCTATCTTAGTGATGCTTATGCTCTTAACGTATTTGCTCAGTAAGTTTCGCTTTGCGCGCTATAGCCTTTTACTCATGCTCTTGGTTGGTTTTACTTACGCCTATCTTATGGATCTCTTAAAGCTGGATGTCTTGCAATGGCAAGCACCTACTCTTGTGTGGCTGGAACCAAGCTTTAGCCTGCAAAGTATCATTAGCGTTGGCGTTCCTTTATTTATTACCGCTCTCGTCTCACAAAATGTACCTGGCATGGCGATTCTACGTGCTTATCATTACGAGACACCAGGTAAGCCGCTGGTTAATAGCAGTGCATTGGCCACCGTATTGCTTGCACCTTTCGGAGCCTTTATGATTAATCTTGCTGCCATTAGCGCTTCTCTCACACTGGGCAAAGAAGTCGATCCTGATCCTGAGCGACGCTACCGTGCCAATGTGCTTATGGGTATCTTTTATTTAGTGTTAGCGGTTTGCGGTGGTGCGGTAGTTTCTCTATTTACCGCCCTGCCAAGCGAGCTACTTTGGGCCTTAGCAGGTATTGCAATTTTTGGCACATTAATCAGTAACGTAGATACGGCATGGTCAGAACCTAGCACCCGCGAAGCCTCACTTATCACCTTATTAGCGAGTGCCTCAGGCATGACATTATGGGGTATTGGAAGTGCCTTCTGGGGCTTGTTGATTGGCGTGGGGGTATATCATTTAAACCGAAAAATTAAGAGTCTATAAATAGGCAGACACAAAAAAGCGCTTATCGAGTTGAGGTTCGATAAACGCTTTACTTTATTAGGGGGAGATCTCACTTGATGTTAGAAATCAATAATCGCATCAAGATTATTACGCCGACACCAAGTGAGCCCTAAAACTTAATCAGTGATGAATTAAGCACCAAATACTTTGAAACGATCGTCTTCGTTCATATAGTCCTTAGGACCCGCTTCGGCTTCGATGCTACCGAATGGCATCTGTGCACGTAGTTTCCATGTGCTTGGAATACCCCACGTTTGAGCAACTTCAGCGTCAATAATAGGATTGTAGTGCTGTAATGTTGCGCCAATACCTACTTCAGCTAAGGCTAACCATGTTGCGTATTGAGCAATACCTGTAGAGTGCTCAGACCATACTGGGAAGTTATCCGCATACAATGGGAATTGCTTTTGTAAGCCTTCAACCACTGATTGGTCTTCGAAGAATAATACGGTACCGAAACCTGCTTTGAAGGCACCGTTGATTTTACCTTCAGTTGCGGCAAAAGCTTCAGCAGGTACGATCTTGCGAAGTGTCTCTAAAGTGATATTCCAAACTTGCTCATGCGCATCACCAAATAAAATAACTGCACGTGAAGACTGTGAGTTAAAAGCTGAAGGTGCTTCAGCGATTGTTTTCTTAATTAATTCTTGTAATTTTTCTGTACTAACGTTAACGTTCTTACCGATAGAATAGATTGAACGACGTTGTTTTTGTAGATCATAAAATGTGTTGCTCATGGAATTTCCTTTCAATACTTAAATGAATATAGACTTATTTACTAATGACTCTGGAGTAGAATCAATCACAATGAATACAGTTTAATGTTTTCATATCAAGCTGTAAATAAGTGATTTGTTGAACAATCATTAACCCAAAAGAAACAATAAGCCTTCATAGCGTCAAGAAAATACGGTAAATTACTCGATTTAAGCAATGCAACACAAACCCATCTATTCGATCGTTAGACTGCGCTCATCTGCAATTGATGACCATGTAGATTATCGTCTAAAGTTTCAACTGCAGCACGTTTTGCCACAGCCTTAGCCTGACCATCACGCGGTTTTTCGAATACTTGCATCTGCATCGGTGTGAGATACAAAGCCTCACCCACCCGATATTGTGCCTTCTCTTGATCCGCTGGTGTCAATAGGATTTCAATCGCCTTATGACTTAATTCATCCAATACTGTCAAGCGTAATAAAGGGCCCATATCATGGATATGGCGTACTTTAGTCATCAGCATCGCACCATGATTTTCACGTTGAATTTTCCATTGATGGGGGCGAATATACGACACCGCTTGTTCAAACTCTACAGGCTGCTCAAGATGATAGGAGTACTGGCCATAATGCCAACGCTGGTTTTCAACATAACCATTAAACGCACTCGCCTCGCCCAGGAACTCCGTAACAAAAGGAGTCTGCGGAGCGTGATAAAGAGAGGAACCATTCCCCATCTGTTCGACATGACCGTGATTCATCACCACAATCTGATCGGAAATTTCTAACGCTTCTTCCTGATCATGCGTGACCAGTAGACTGGTAATATTGAGCTCATGATGAATATCACGTAGCCATTGACGTAACTCTTTACGCACCTTGGCATCTAGGGCTCCGAATGGTTCATCTAATAACAGCAGCTTAGGACGCACGGCGAGTGAACGCGCCAAGGCAATACGTTGGCGCTGACCACCTGATAATTGATGTGGATACGCTTTAGATAGCCACTTCAATTGCACTAAGTCTAAGAGTTGGTTAACACGATGAGCGATTTCTTCATTGCTTGGACGTTGCGAACGGGGTAACACACGCAAACCAAAAGCAATGTTCTCAAATACGCTCATATGCCGAAACAAAGCATAGCTCTGGAACATAAAACCGACTTTACGCTCCTTCACGCCCGTATGGGTAATGTCCTGGCCATCAAATAAAATCTGACCGCTATCGCTATTTTCTAAGCCTGCAATAATACGTAATAAAGTCGTCTTACCGCAACCTGAGGGCCCTAATAAGGCCACAAGCTCACCCGTAGGCACATGAATATTAATGTTCTTTAACGCGTGGAAAGAACCAAAATGCTTTTCTAAATTTCTGACTTCGATACTCATACTGTCACTTCTTTTAAAGATTCGTTAGGCAGGGTGCGCTTTAAGCTGACACGCAGTTTACGCGCCTGCAAGTAAGTCAGCAGCTGCTGAATAATAAGGGTAAAGATTGCCAAGAAAGCTAAAAGACTCGCTGCGGCGAAAGCACCCACAAAGTTATATTCGTTATAGAGAATTTCGACATGCAGTGGCACGGTATTAGTTAGGCCACGAATATGACCTGAGACGACGCTCACTGCACCGAATTCACCCATGGCACGTGCATTAGTCAAGATCAAACCATACAATAGTGCCCACTTAATATTCGGCAAGGTCACACGCCAAAACATCTGCCATGCATTGGCTCCTAGAATTAAGGCGGCTTGCTCTTCTTGATCGCCCTGGCTTTGCATAAGCGGGATTAATTCTCTGGCGACAAATGGGAAGGTCACAAATAAGGTAGCAATAACAATCCCTGGCACAGCAAAAATAATCTGAATACCTTGGCTTTCAAACCAGCCACCTAATGGACTATTAAGGCCGAACAGTAAGACAAACATCATGCCAGCAACGACAGGTGAGACGGCGAATGGCAAGTCCAGCAGGGTCGTGAATAATTGCTTACCCCGGAAATCGTAACGAGTAATCAGCCAAGCTATCGCAATCCCAATCACCGCATTCACAGGCACAACAATTGCCGCCGTGAGTAAGGTTAACTTAATGGCTGCCCAAGCATCAGGCTCAGTCAAAGAGCGGATATAGAG
>CAZIKJ010000411.1:0-3370 GCA_964539685.1 uncultured Pelistega sp. | reverse complement strand
GTAAATATGTCGCGGAGCTAAAAATCAGCACTGACTCACCGCTAATAGGCCAAACGGCTGCGGATCTCGACATAAACCAAACCTATAAAGTCTATCTCCTGGGACTACTACGGCTTGGTCAACACCTCTCCATGCCGTCACATCAGACACTGAAAGAGAATGATATTCTCTTGGTCCGTGGTCAACCTGAGGATTTGATGCGCCTACGTGAAAAGCTAAACTTACAGCACTCATCGGTATACCACCATGTTACCTATTCTGGGGATAACGAACAAAATAGCAAAGACATACGTATGGTTGAAGTAATGATTGCCTCAAATTCCAAATGGCTCGGCAGCAATACCCTTGTTCTAGCCAGTCACTGGAACCGTAACATCATGGTTTGGGGTCTGCAGCGCCGCGGCAAAATTATCCGTGAACGCTTGCGCAATATCTCTTTTCGCGTTGGTGACATTCTGCTGATGACAATCCCTCAAGAAGACATGTCAAGCCTACGTAAAGACTCGCACTTTATCGTCTTGTCTGAGAGCAAGGCCCGCAATGGCAAGAATTGGCGTGCAACTTTCGCTATATTAACCATGATCTCCGTGGTTCTGGTCGCAGCCCTAGGTTGGGCATCTATCGCCATTACCGCCCTGCTTGGTGCCGCCGCAATGGCGATGGCGGGTTGCCTCACGGCAGAAGAAAGTTATGACAGCATTGATTGGCAAATTATTATTTTATTAGCTGGTTTGATTCCTCTGGGGCAAGCGATGGCCAATAGTGGCGCTGCTGAATTTATCGTGAGTAATACCGTGGGACAAGTCGGTGTGTTTGGTCCTCTGGTCGTCTTAGCTGTTCTCTATCTCATGACGAGTATTCTCACCGAGTTTATGAGTAATGCGGGTACTGCGGTCTTAATGACACCTATTGCCTTATCTACTGGGCAAATGCTTGGTGTTGATGCCAGCCCATTTATCATCGCCGTTATGTTTGCGGCGGCTACAAGTTTTATGACGCCCGTTGGCTATCAAACCAATACGATGGTCTACGCTGCTGGGGGCTATCGTTTTACGGATTTTATCAAGATTGGCCTACCCCTAAATCTCCTCTATTGGATATTGGCAGTCATCTTGATTCCTGTTTTCTGGCCCTTTTAAATAATTTCTGCATTTTTATGGCAAGGGACACTATATATCTGAGTGATTTAGTAAAAATCAAGTCCATGTAGGCAAAAAAATAATTATAATAGACAGAACTAAGTTTAGATTTTTTTACATATTGGACGTATCCGACCATGTCACTTTTTTTAGAGTATTTACCAAAGCTACAAAAATCCAGTCCAGGACAACCTGAGTTTTACCAAGCCGTACAAGAGGTCGTAGAATCTTTAGAGCCGCTACTTCTGAAAGAGCAGAAATATCTTGATCACAATATTCTTGAGCGCATTATTGAGCCTGAGCGCCAAATCATGTTCCGCGTAACATGGATTGATGACCAGGGTAAGATTCGTGTTAATAAGGGTTACCGTATTCAATTTAACTCAGCTATTGGCCCATACAAGGGTGGTATCCGTTTTCACCCAAGCGTTACCAGCGGCATTGTGAAATTTTTAGGCTTTGAGCAAATCTTCAAGAACGCCTTAACAGGCCTCGCCATTGGCGGCGCAAAAGGCGGCAGCGACTTTGATCCTAAGGGTAAATCAAATAACGAAATTATGCGTATCTGCCAAGCCTTTATGACTGAGTTACATCGTCATATTGGCCCAACCACTGACGTGCCAGCAGGCGATATCGGTGTTGGTGCCCGTGAAATTGGTTATATGTACGGCCAATACAAGCGCTTAACCGCCAATTACGACGGTGTTCTTACTGGTAAGCGTATCCCATGGGGTGGTTCATTGGGTCGCACTGAAGCAACTGGCTATGGTACCGTATACTTTGCGCACAATATGTTGAAAGACAATGGTAATTATCTTGATGATAAGATTGCCGTGGTGTCTGGTGCCGGTAATGTGGCCGTGTATACCATCGAAAAGCTCTATCAATTAGGTGCGATTCCTGTGACATGTAGTGACTCTCGTGGTTTCATCTACCATAAATCAGGTATTAATCTTGAGACACTGAAAGAACTTAAAGATGGCGAGCGCAATGAGTGCTTAGACAAGTACGTTGAGATGCACCCTGATGCAATTTACACACCCGTGACTTCTTACCCTGAAGGCCGTAACCCAATCTGGTCGGTACCATGTGACTTAGCTTTCCCTTGTGCCACACAGAATGAGTTAAACTTGGAAGATGCGAAAGCCTTGCTAAGCAATAACTGTATTCTTGTTGCCGAAGGTGCAAACATGCCATCGACTCAAGAAGCCGTTCAAGCCTTCTTGAACGCGAAGATCATGTACGGTCCAGGTAAAGCGGCTAACGCCGGTGGTGTTGCCACTAGCCAACTAGAAATGGCACAGAATGCCAGCATGACGCAATGGTCATTCCAAGAAGTGGATGCCCGCCTCAAAGGTATTATGGCAAATATCTACAATATGGCTTCAGAAACTGCGAAAGAATTCAACCAAGCACATAACCTCGTGTTAGGTGCGAATATCGCAGGCTTCCGTAAAGTAGCGGATGCCATGATTGATCAAGGTGCCGTGTAAGTTATATAAATAATGCGACAGATTCAAGGGACTCATAATAGTCTCTTGAAGTCTCTTTGACTAAGCGCTACTTAATTAGAGCGAGTCTTAAGATTAGAAATATTTAAGCCCCAAAGCAAGTATCACATTGATACCTTTCTTTGGGGCTTATGTTTTGGGAGTAGACTTAAAAGGCGTGCTCTGATTCAATCATAAGGATTATTCACTTAGAAGTGAGCTACCCTATCAACTCCCTTATAGCCACATACTCCTAGCTCTTAGCGGGGATGACAGTACCCTTATACTTCTCTTCGATAAATTTAATCGTGGCTTCGCTATGCCATGCCGCATTCAATTTCTTAATCGCTTCACGGTCTTTATTGTCTTCACGACTAGCGCAGTAGTTACCATAGGGTGAATTCTCATCTTCTAAGAACAGTGAGTCATCCTTAGGATTTAAATTCACATCTAGTGCATAGTTGGTATTAATCACCGCTAAATCCACGTCCGCTAAAGCACGTGGCACGCTTGCGGCCTCAAGCTCAACAAATTTTAATTTCTTTGGATTCTCAGCAATATCACGAGAAGTGGCAAATAAATTATTCGGATCTTTCAAAGTAATAAGACCGGCTTTTTGCAAGAGGAATAAGGCACGCGCACTATTGGTCGTATCTGATGGAATGGCGACTGTGGCACCATCTTTCAACTCTTCCACAGACTTCACTTTCTGTGAATAAGCGGCAATAGGTGGTACATACA
>CAZIKJ010000410.1:0-6015 GCA_964539685.1 uncultured Pelistega sp. | reverse complement strand
AAATGGCGCGACATAAAATTCCAGTGAGATAGGTTAATATGCCAAGGGAAGTCTACTTTTAAAAATAATTAAAAAAAACGGCAAGCTTACAATTTGATGCAAATTTGTAAGTAAAAGATATAATGAGGCGATCTGAGTTGTTAAATTGCATTTAGATCGACTGGAGGAGTCTTTGACGCACCAACAATTACAGCCTAATGCTTCGGCCATGATGGCCTCCTTGCGGAGTATCGGCTACACCTTAGAAACTGCAATCGCTGATATTATAGATAATAGTATTACGGCGAAATCAACAGAGCTTCAATTACACCATACCATTGATGGCAATAGCTTAACGCTAGCTATACTTGATAATGGCTTAGGCATGGACTTGCAAGATCTTATGCTTGCAATGACCTTCGGTTCTAAGAACCCTCTAATGCAGCGGGATAAAGAAGACCTAGGTCGTTTTGGCTTAGGTTTAAAGACCGCCTCCTTTTCGCAATGCAAGAAGCTGACTGTGATATCCAAAAAATCAGGTAATGAGCTTGTTGGTGCATGTTGGGATTTAGATTATGTTGTTAAGCATAATCAATGGGATGTGGAAATCTTAGACTCAGCACAAATTGCGCAGGCATATAAATCACCAGACTTAGGCGAGCATGGCACACTGGTTGTTTGGGAAGAGTGTGACCGCCTCATTGGCGATGAAGCTCTTAATATAGATGAAGTTTTTAAGAAGTTTGAGTTGGTCGAAAAGCATCTGCAATTAGTTTTTCACCGCTTACTCAGTAGTTTTAATCTGTATCTGAACCATCGTAAGGTGCAGGCGATTGATCCATTTGCCAGGAAAAATCATGCGACACAAATAAGTCCTGAAGTTGAATTCCCCTTCGGAACAAAGAAGATCAAGATCCAAGCATATACCTTACCGCATCATTCAAAAAGCACTAAAAAAGAATATGAAGAAAATAGCTTAGGCGATTACTTGGCTAGACAAGGCTTCTATGTCTATCGCAATAAGCGCTTATTAATCTATGGGACTTGGTTTCGCTTGCTACCTAAAAAAGAGCTGTATAAATTAACGCGTATTGTGGTCGATTTACCTAATGATATGGATGCTGAATGGGAAATTGATATTAAGAAATCAGCCGCCACTCCGCCTGCAGTCGTTAAAGGTTATTTAAAAAATTATTTAGAGCGCTTTGTCGAGCCTTCAAAGAGAGTGTATGCAGCAAGAGGTTTTCGGCAGTCGAAGACGGTTAACCCAATTTGGCAAAAACATACGGTACATAATCAAATATCCTATGAACTTAACGATAAACATCCATTGATTCAAGGGTTTGTGGATTCATTAAGTGAAGAGCAAGAAAAGAATTTTCATTTTCTCTTGAATATGATGGCTCGTAACCTGCCCTTAGAAATGATTTATGCAGATTATGGTAGCGAACCACAAAAAATTCAATCAAGTATGAATGATGAGGAGCTTGAGCAACAGGTAAGGGAGGGAGTACTCACAACCCCCTTAATCAAGGACCGACAAGGATTACTGAACTTATTAACTGGAGCCTATCCATTTTCAAAATATAGTGGTGATTGGGCTAATTTCTTGGAGACGGAATTAAATGGATGAGAGTGTTGTCAACGGCCTGTTCAAAGCAGTCCAGGGCTTTATTCAAGCAACGAGAACTGAGCATGTCAATGATGAGTTGATAAATGCCATGGTCACGATGGCATGTACTATGCACCCGCAAATTAACGCGACAGATGAAATTAAGCAACGTCTTATCCAAGAACTAAGCCATAGTTATAAAATTAACCAAAGCCCTAACCATATGATTGATGATGGGCAGTATACGCCATGGTTGGCACAAGCAGAAAGCGATGAATATTATTCAAATCGCTACATAGCTTATTTAAAAGATACGCTAAAGTTACCCGTCAAAGTTGTGGACGAAATGCAAAAAACCTCAAGGATGGTGCTTGATCATCTTGGCAATCCCATGAGCGAAGAAAGTTTTAAATATAAGGGCTTAGTTGTTGGGCATGTGCAATCAGGTAAAACAGCGAACTATCTTTCATTAATCAATTTGGCGGCAGATTATGGCTATAAATTAGTTATTTTGATAGCGGGTGTCCATAACAATCTACGTTCACAAACTCAGAAACGTGTGAATGAAGGGTTTATTGGTTACGATAGTTTGGCTCGTAAAGCGGTAGGAGTTGGCATTGACGGAATGGGAGAAGATCCAAATAGACGACCTGTTTCACTAACAAATACAGAAAAAGACTTTAACCGTCAGAGTCAGGAGGTTATGGGGTTCTCACCGACCGTTGTGAATAATACGGTTATTGTTGTTATTAAGAAAAACTTTCATACCTTAACCAATGTTATCAATTGGTTAAGCGGCAGGGGTGAGATACTACGCCGCATCAATGCTTATCCAACCTTAATTATTGATGATGAGGCAGATAACGCCTCAATTAACACTAAAAAGGAAAAAGAAGAAGCGACTCGCATTAATGGGCAGATTCGTACCCTCCTAAATATGTTTCAAAAGGGCAGCTATGTGGGCTTTACAGCAACCCCATTTGCCAACATCTTTATTAACCCAGAGACGCATGATGAAATGCTTGAACATGATTTGTTCCCAAGCAATTTTATTTTTTCTTTAGAAACACCAGAAAACTATATTGGTCCTGATTACTTCTTCCCGGATGAGGATGAGGCAGTAAGTCAAAGATGCAGGATTTTTAATGATAACTTACCGCACATCCCGATCGTAATGAGGGCCGATCATGATATACAAGGCCTACCAGATAGTTTGAAAGAGGCCGTGCAAGAGTATCTGCTTGCCGCTGCGGTTAAACGCCATCGTCGAATTGGTAAACATTCCTCGATGTTGGTGAATATTAGTCACCGGGTAGCGAAACAAAAGCAAGTGCAAAAACTAATCAGTGACTATCTGGCAAGTATCGTTCGTGCCATTAGATCTGAGGGTAGCAAGCCATTAAGTGAGGCGCTATTAAACCCAGCCCTTGAGAGCCTATCGACCTTGTATGAGGAATTGGAGTATGAGAATAAACCATCATTCTCGATGGTTTTGGATGTTTTGATTGAGTTGAGCGGCACTGTAGAAGTGCGATTGATTAATAGTTATAGCAAAGAGCTGCTTGATTATCATAACTATGAGCAAGGATTAAATGTGATTGCGATTGGTGGTTATAGCCTATCACGTGGTTTAACCTTAGAGCATCTCTTAGTGAGTTATTTGATCCGTAACTCAAAGAATTACGATACGCTTTTACAGATGGGGCGTTGGTTTGGTTATCGTGATGGTTATCTGGACTTGTGCCAAGTTTACTTACTGCAAGAGTCTTACGACTGGTACACATTTATTTCTACTGCCATTCAAGAGCTTAGAGATGAATTTAAAATTATGGAGCGTAATAACTTAACACCTAAGCAGTATGGTTTGAAAGTCCGCTCAAGTCCACATGGTTTGTTAATTACTGCGCGCAATAAGATGCAAGCTGCGGAGACGATTATTCAGAACATTTCTTTTTCATTAGAGTCGGTTTCTACAACGCAATTGTATTTACGAGGTGAAGAATATGAGAGTAACTTTAATTGTCTACAGAACTTAGTTAATTATTTGAGTAGTACCTATCCTGATGAGGGGGATGATAATGCGTTCTTGTGGAAATATATTGACTTCCAGAAGGTTTTTGATTTTCTCAATGACTTTAAGTACTCCCCCTTAGATGTTCCACAGTTTCAAGCGCTGAGAGAATACCTATCAAGTGGCCGCATGGAAGAGCTAGAAACTTGGGACATTATGTTGCCTAAACAAGGTAGAGGACAGCACACAACAGTTGCGAAAAAAGTGATTCAACAACAGCAGCGCTCGTTTAAGAGTGATAAGTTTGCTGATAATCTAGTTTCGGCCTCTGATGGTGGTGGACGCTTAGTCAGGATCTGGGAAGAGAAGTATGGTTTAAGTGAAGAGCAAGCGCAGCAAGCAGATACTGAGGCGGAAAAGAGCAATGTGAAGCAAACCGCCAAGTTTTATCGAGCGTTTCGTGAGCGACCTTTATTAGTCTTAAAAGTATTTGAAGTCCATAATACTGATACTAATGTGAAAATTGCAGAACAAGTTTCTGCTTATGGTATAAGTTTTCCAAAGTCGACCCAAGATCGCACAGCTATCTATCGAGCCAATACCGTATTTATGAATCAAATACATCATTTTGATGATGAAGCTGAAATTGATGATGAGGATGAAGAATGACGTTAGAAGAATATTTTGCTGATTTTAAGAGCCGCATTGAAGTTTATGGAGCGGAGAATGGTGAGTATGATGTGGCGTTGCTGGTTGATGAGGTTATTCCTTACTTAGAGGAGTTGGGAGGAGTCGATGAAATCCTTCCATATAGCTATCATCATCCAGTCGTTGGTAAAATTGATGGCCTGGCGTATAGTGAAGATCGAGAAGAGTTGACGTTACTCGTTGCTGATTACCATAAAGGTGATGAAATCGCTGTGCTAGGGACGCAAGATTTGCATAGGATGCAACGACAGGTAGAGTCATTCTTTGGAAAGTCACTAAATGATGAATTTCATCGTAGCTTGGATGAAACCTCAAGTGGCTATGAGGCGGCTGAGTTTATTTATAAGCACAAAGATAAAATAAAAAGTCTTCGGGTTGTTGTGATAACAAACCGTCGCTTGAGTCGTGCTGTTAGGGATGTTAGAAGCGTGCTGCAGGAAGTAGATGTCAGCATTGATGTGTGGGATATCACACGTATTTATGAAAATGAATCAAGCCAAGGCAAGACAGAAGAGTTGTTTTTTGACTTTGAAGCAATGGGCTATACAGTACCTGCTCTAGAGGTTAATAATACGGATAAGCTGAAGTCGTATTTATGCGTAGTGCCTGGTGGCTTAATCGCAGACTTATATGAAGACAAAGGTACGCGTTTAATTGAGGCGAACGTACGTAGTTTCTTGCAATTTAAGGGTAATGTTAATAAAGGTATACGCAAGACCATACGTGAAGAAAAGGACCTTTTCTTTTCTTATAACAATGGTCTTACAGCAACAGCAAGAGAGGTTGAGTTAACAAGATCAGGCAATATTGCTAGTGTCTATAACCTGCAAATTGTTAATGGCGGGCAAACGACAGCCTCCCTGTATGCGACAAGAAAAGCCTACTCAACCCTAGAAACAAAAGATAATTATCTGGATGGTATCTACGTTCAGATGAAGTTAAATGTTATAGGAGAGAATGCGGATGCTAACGATATTATTAGTAATATCTCGCGCTACGCCAATTCGCAGAATAAAATTAACGATTCCGACTTTGCGTCAAACCATCCTTTCCATCGTGCATTTGGAGAGGCTTCTATGCGGATTTATGCACCAGCAAAACCGAATGCACGTGAAACCAAGTGGTTTTATGAACGTACAAGGGGCTTGTATTTAAACAATCAGGCCAAGCTTAAAACTGGTGAGTTAAGGGCGTTTTTGGCAACATATCCCAAGGAACAATTAATCAGTAAAACCGATTTGGCGAAAACCTTTTTGGTTTTTAATGGTGAGCCACACCATGCGATTAAAGGTGCTGAGATTGCTTTCAGGGAGTTTACCAAACAGATAGCTGAAGCATGGAGCAAGATGGGGGAAGTATTGGGTGATTTATTCTATAAGGATATGATCGCTAAACATATTGTCTATCAGGCATGCAAAAAAATTGTTTATGCGAACAATGACTTTATGGGTAATACGAAGGCAACGATTACAGCGTATACATTGTCAGTATTAGTGAGCTTGATGAAAAAGTTGGGCAGGGAGTTTGACCTAACACGTATCTGGCGCTCACAAACAATCCCTATGGGAGTTGATAGTATGATAGAAAGAGTTTCTTTGGTGGTCAATAAATTGATTAATCAAGAAAGCCAACGAGCAAATATGGCGGTGTTATCGTATGCTAAGTCTAATGCTTGTCTAGCAGCTATTATGGCCGGAATTGAGCA
>CAZIKJ010000409.1:0-2182 GCA_964539685.1 uncultured Pelistega sp. | reverse complement strand
ATTTCTTTGCGCATACAATGCTACCTCTAGAACCAACACGCCAACGCTTATGGCAAGAGATTCTGCATAAATATTTTCGTGAATATGATATTGATCCACAAAAACTACCCGAGGCAGTGCAGCGCCTACCTTTTTCCCTAGCGCATTTAGAAGTCTTACAACAATATCGTCCTGCTGTAGTGAGCTTTCACTTTGGCTTGCCTGAAGAGCGTCTATTTCAAGCGGTAAAAGATACAGGTGCTAAGGTGATTGCAAGTGCTACAACTGTGGCTGAGGCTTACTATTTGGCTGAGCGCGGTGTGGATGCGGTGATTGCACAAGGGAGTGAGGCTGGCGGGCATCGGGGTATGTTTTTAAATGTTCTACCTGGGCATGAGGAAAATCTAGCGAATGTAGCCACACAGTTGGGGACATTTGCGCTTTTACCGCAAGTAGTCGAGGCGATGCAAAAGTACAATCTCCCCGTGATTGCTAGTGGTGGCTTGGCTGGAGGTACTAGCTTTAAAGCAGCTAAGGCACTTGGCGCTAGTGCTGTGCAAGTTGGAACGAGCTATTTATTATCATCTGAAAGCTTGATTGGCCCACTTTATCGTGCGGCTTTACGTGCGGCCAAAGCGGATCCAAGTCAACATGTGACGGCGCTTACCAATGTGTTTACAGGTAAGCCAGCTCGTAGTTTAGCGACTCGCTTAATGCGTGAGTTGCGTTATATTCACCGCCAGGTCAATGAGTTTCCTTATGCTAGCCAGGAAATTTCTGCTTTACGAGCTGCTGCTGAACCTCAAGGAGTGGGTAGTTTCACGCCGATGTGGTGTGGCCAGAATTTAGGGGCTTGCGAAGAATTACCTGCTTATGAAATTACGCAAAAATTACTCGCGCAATGGGAAGCGTGTCGCTAAATATAGAACGGATAAATGCAACTCAGTGCTGCGTCAGTCATCTTGTATGATTCATGATATATTTACGTTTTTCTTTAACTAAAGGGAACCCATGCAAACATGGCATGAGGCTATTGGTGAACAACGCCAACTCACATACTTTCAAGATTTAATCGCTCGGGTTCAAGAACAAAGAGCACAAGGGATTACGATCTACCCACCTAAGGAAGATGTGTTTAATGCCTTTAAACTTACGCCTTTGGAGCAAGTAAAAGTCGTTATTTTAGGACAAGATCCTTATCATGGACCAGAGCAAGCCCATGGTTTGGCTTTTTCTGTTAAGCCACATGTCGCTATCCCACCTTCTTTACGGAATATTTATAAAGAATTGGCAGAGGATATTCCAGGGTTTGTTATTCCTAAGCACGGTGACTTACGGCTGTGGGCGCACCAGGGTGTACTGCTATTAAACACGGTCTTAACAGTGCAAGCGGGAAAAGCACATTCGCATGCGAGTTGGGGTTGGGAAACATTCACAGATGCCGTGGTGGCCCAGTTGAATGCGCAGAGAGAACATCTTGTCTTTCTGCTATGGGGTAGCCATGCTCAGAAAAAAGGGCAAATGATTGATCGTCATAAGCACCTTGTTCTGAGTAGTGCGCATCCATCGCCTTTATCGGCACATCGTGGTTTCTTAGGAAATCGGCATTTTTCCCAGACGAATGCCTATTTGCAAGCTCAGGGTTTGGCGGCGATAGATTGGCAGGTGTAAGTGCGTATAAATAAGAAAAAGGCGTAGTTGTTATCGTTACGCCTTTTTTATGTTGACAACAGCACAAGGCAAGAGACCGAAATGTCCTTGCTCGCGAGATGCTAAGACTGAGTCGTCGGAGCTGTGCTTGACTCAGTGGCAGGAGCAGGTTCAGTGGCAGGAGCAGGCTCAGTGGTTGGTGCTGTTGTGCCAGTATTTGTACTTGGTGTTATCGCCGCTGGTGCTTGACTTACTGGTTCGGACTTTTGTTCTTCGGTAGTGCAGCTTTTAACAGCGAGTAGAGCTGCTAGTACAACAGCAATGGGAACTAGCCATTTCCAGGGAGAGTTGCTTTTAGTTGACTCTACAGTACTTGGTTTCGTTTCAGTAAGGATTTTAGCGGTTGGACTTGCTGAGTTACTATCGCCACTATCACCAGCAACAGAAGCCCCTGCTATAAATAAAGCAGGGGCTTTATCGAGAGCAAGAAATAAATCATCAAAAGTACCCTTAATGCCTAAAGCATCGAGAGCGCCTTGGTCAATAAAGGGAG
>CAZIKJ010000408.1:0-22629 GCA_964539685.1 uncultured Pelistega sp. | reverse complement strand
GGAGTCTTGTTGAGCCCATTGTTTGAGGGCGGGGATAAGCTGTTGGCTTAAGATAGCAGGCGTTCCTTGGCGACAGTCTTCCCAAGGAAAATAGCGATACCAGTCCTGCCAGCCAACTTCGGCCACTTTCTCGACCTCATTCTCCACGGTAAGCGCCAAGTAACTAACCGAGATAACGCGTTCACCAGAGGCATGAAAGCGCCCCTTATCAGCAAAGGTATAAAGCTGTTCGACGTAGCCCAATTCATGCTGAGTTTGCTCTTCAACCCATTGGCGTAAGCCATTCTGCAAGGAGCGATGGGTATGCTCTAGAGGTCCTGCTGGTAGAGCACTCGCACAATGCGTCGTCAACACTCTAGGTTGCCCTTGTGTCACCGCCACCAGCACTGCTACTAACTCAGCAGATAATGAAGAATCCATCCAGTTTACCTAGTCTTATCTTTCAGCTTTCTCAAGAACTACGCCTTAATTTTACTTCTCAAGTAAAGCTTTCTTAATGGTCTCGCCTGGTACATAACCATTAAAGCGTTCACCATTCGCGAGCAGGATCACCGGTGTACCACGCACTTCAAGCTTGCGACTTAAAGCCAAGAGTTCAGCACTAGGCTCGTCATCACATTGCTTCACATCAGGTGGCACAACGCTATTCGCCATCCAGGCATTCCAGGTTTGGTATTTATTCTCAGAGCACCAAATATTACTCACTTTCTTACGAGAGTCCGCTGACAAAATCGGCAGCATAAACGTATGCACCGTGACATCGGGTAAGGCTTGCAATTCCTTATACAGACGACGGCAGTAAGTACAATTAGGATCTTCAAACGTCACAATCTTATGTGTTCCGTCACCCTTGGTCCAGGTAATTGCCTTATCGAGCGGCAAACTGGCGAAGGTTTTGACTGAAATTTGTTTCATACGCTCAGCGGTGACATCCCTATAGGGGTCTGTCTCAACCAAAGTTCCCGCCAACAAAAATGAAGCCTTGGCATCCGTATACAGAATAGTTTCATCCGTCACGATCTCATACAACTCGGCATAAGGCGTTTTCTGAATACTTTCAACCCGCATCTCAAATTGCGACTCTAACTTCTGTTTAATAGTATCCGTCGCTTGATCAGCGTGTACTGGCGCCACCAATAGTACATGGCTTGTAGCAAAGCTTAGCGCCAATAGCGCTTTTTTCATATAACTCATAATTTGACCTATAGGTCTTCATCTAGAAGACAGTAGTTTAGCATGTTAAAAACTCACAGACCCGTTGCCTTTTGAATTAAAAAGCGCTTAAGTGGTGGAATCTTGTCACTCAGTTGCATACCAAGATTTCGCACCATGGCTAAGGCAGGTGAACGCTGATTAAACAAACGAAACAAGCCATCAGTCGCCATTTTCATCTCTACCATGGCAGGAAGACGCGCACGTTGGTAGCGCTGTAATAAGCGCAAATCACCATAAGCACGGAAACTTTCTTTCTCAGCAAGCAATTGACTCAGCGTTGCGACATCACCCAAGCCCAAGTTCAAGCCCTGTCCTGCCAAGGGATGTACACGATGAGCGGCATCACCAATTAAGGCCACCCCTTCACTTACCCAATCACTTTGCTCAAGCGTCAAGGGAAAACTCAATAAAGGACTACGCAAACTCACCTTACCGAGCTGACCACGACTTAATTGCGCTAAGCGTAAGGGCAAGATACGTTGTAATTCTTCAGGACTAAGATTTTTATTTTCTTGTACAATCGCATTCGGCGCCGACCAGACCATGGAAACTTGGTGACCATCATCGGTGTCTGGCAAGGGTAAGAATGCCAAAATACCCTCTTCCGTAAACCATTGATAGGCTGTATTCTGATGTGGCAACTCTACATTCAACTGTGCCACTTGACCGGCAGCTTCATAACTGCGGGCACGGTGCTGAATACCTGACGATTGTCGCAGTACGGAGTTAGCACCATCCGCACCAATCAATAAGTCGGCCGAATAGGTATCGCCCGTTGTTGTACTGACACTCATTACCTTGGCTATGGGCCCCTGCATTGACTCTACACTCGCATCAATCCAAGGCACACCCACGAAACGTAAGGCATTCTGCAAAGCGGCCTCAATCTCTCCAGACTCAACAATCCAGGCTAATTGTGTATGGGCTGCACTATAAGCATCTAAATTAATCGCCCCGTCTAAATCACCAAACACTTGCATAGACTGCACAGCGGTGAGGCGCTCACTCGGCAGCATTGCCCAAACCCCAAGGTTTTCAAGCAATTGTTGACTGGCCAGAGAAATCGCATAAATACGCGGGTGGTATTGCTGACCCAAATTTGCTTTAGCCTGGTATTTCGGGGCGAGCAGAGCCACCTTAATGCCTTTTTTACCGAGCGCCAAGGCCATAGCCATACCAGCGATACCAGCACCGCAGACAATCACATCATAGGCGTTCTTCATCGCGCACTTGGCTCCCCTGCATTCTTAGGCCATAAAACCCACATCGTGCCTTGTTGCTTCATACGTCCCGCTTGCTGACCCGCCTCATCGCCACTGCCCCAATAGAAGTCAGCTCGTGCCGCGCCCTTAATCGCTGCGCCCGTATCTTGCGCATACACCAAACGACGCAAAGGCTCGTTCGTGCCAGGTTTAGTCGTAGCCAGATACACTGGCGTACCTAATGGCACGAAAGTTGGATCGACTGCAATCGCACGTTGACCAATTAAGGGAATACCGTATGCGCCCTTGGGCCCAGTGGCGGCATCGAGAATGCGTTCTTCACGGAAAAATACCATGGCTTGATTTGAGTTCAACATCTCATCGACACGGTTTGGATTGTCTTTGGCCCACTGCTTAATATTCTGCATAGACGCTTGATTAAGCGCCAATTCACCACGGTCAGCGAGCCAACGACCAATCGAGGAATACGGGCGACCATTATGGTTAGCATAGGCTAAGCGCAAAGAGGAGCCATCTTCAAGTAGTACGCGCCCAGAACCTTGCACCTGCAAGAAGAAAGCTTCAACAGGATCATCTAACCAGGCAATTACCGCGGGCTTGTCGGAACGCTGTCCAATCTGAGCACGGGTATCGTAAGGCACGACTTTATTGCCCTCAACCTTGCCACGAATCCGCTTGCCCGCCAATTCTGGGTAGACCTCACCTAAATCAATCGTCAACAAATCACGTGGGGGCGCATACATAGGCCATTGATAAGCACCGCCCTGCGAGCGCGCACCGCGTACGATGGGTTCATAATAACCGGTCACCAAACCCTGACCACTCACTAGCCAAGGCTGTAGATTGTCTTGCATAAATTGCTTCGCTGTCAGCGCATCCACATCGGTGCCCATATTGGCGACTTGTTGACACACGGCATGCCACTCTTGCGGTGTTGCACGCGCAGGAATGGTTAATGAGCCTGAAATTGGACGCATCAGACCACGACAATTGTTCACCAGACCAAGCCAAAGATACTCACCATCATCGGCCTCCCAGCCAGGCAAGTTAGACCAGGATGAGGCCACATAATTGGCTTGCAAGGCACGCGCTGGCGTAGCTTTAAACGAACTCAGTGCAGGCACTTGTAACGGATCTGTTAAGGACACCGAGTCGACAGCTGGCTCTTGTGCAGAATCGTACTCACTTGAGGCACATGCCGCCAACAACGCACCTAGCACCATGACACTTAATACGCGTAATTTCATCATTATTCCTTAATGTAATTTTTCAGGTAAGGACAATACAAATAAAGGGATTTCTACATCAAAAGGCACGCCATTTTCACCGACGCAATGGTATGAACCACGCATCGTGCCAAACGGCGTACTTAAAGGACATGCGCTAGTGTATTCAAAGACCTCACCAGCCCGAATCAAGGGCTGCTGGCCGACCACACCTAGGCCGCTCACTGTCTGCTCATTATTATTGCCGTCCTCAATAATCCAATGGCGGCTAATAATTTGCGCTGCGACTGGCCCCATATTACGAATTTTGATCGTATAGGCAAAAAGATACTGCGAGAGTGTCGGATTCGACTCTTCCGCCACGTACTGCGTCAGCACTTCAATATGCAAATCTGTTGTTTGACTCATAATGGATAAACCCGCCCTCATTGTTCGCCCCTCACATAATCTTGGATTTTTACGTCCTACTTATTGGGGCCTCTCGTATTCAGGACTATAATAGCAATTTAATTCCTCATTATATCTGCACAATCATCATTATGACATTACAAGCTGTAACCGCCCGCATTGCGCCGAGTATTCTATCGGCAGATTTCGCCCGTTTAGGCCAAGAAATTCAAGATGTTGTCGCCGCTGGTGCCGACTGGATTCATTTTGACGTGATGGATAATCACTATGTGCCGAACCTCACCATCGGCCCTATGGTCTGTGAAGCGATCCGTCCTTATACCGACGCACCGATTGATGTTCATCTGATGTGCGAACCGGTTGATAGCCTGATTCCTATGTTTGCCAAAGCAGGGGCGAATATTATTACGTTTCACCCCGAAAGCTCGAAACATATTGACCGCAGCCTCGCACTGATTCGCGATCACGGTTGCAAAGCAGGCTTAGTCTTTAATCCAGGCACTCCCTTGCACCACCTTGATTACGTCATGGACAAAATTGACGTCATTCTCTTGATGTCGGTCAACCCTGGCTTTGGTGGTCAATCTTTCATCCCTGGTACCTTAGATAAAATTCGCCAAACTCGCCAACGCATCCAAGCTTGGCAGGACAAGGGAGGACAAGAAATTTTACTGGAAGTTGATGGTGGCGTGAAAGTCGATAATATCGCTGAAATCTATGCGGCCGGTGCTGACACCTTTGTCGCGGGTTCAGCGATTTTCGGGCAAAAAGACTATGCGCAAGTAATTCAAGCCATGCGTGCTGAAATCGCTGCGGTTGCTTCGAATAATACCTAAGGAATCTGAGTAAAATGAACCCCACCCTGTATAAGGCGGCCTTGATTGATTTAGATGGCACCTTAGTTGATAGCATTCCTGATTTAGCCATGGCTGCCAATGCCATGCGTGAAGAGCTCGGCATGGACGAGTTGCCACTAGACCTACTTAGCCACTTTGTCGGCAAGGGCATGGATAACCTGATTAAGCGTAGCTTAGCTGGTCAGCTTGATGCTCCTGAGCCTGATACCCAGCTTTTCGAACAGGCCAAACAAGCCTTCAAACGCCATTACCATCAACTCAATGGTGTACACAGCCAAGTCTACCCAGGCGTTGTCGCAGGCTTACAACGACTACAAGCCATGGGTCTGCAGCTCGCCGTGGTCACGAATAAACCGCATGAGTTCACCCTACCCCTACTTGAGCGTACCGATTTATACAAGTATTTTGATGTGGTGGTGAGTGGTGATACCTGCCCTGAGAAAAAGCCCCATCCCCTACCGTTATTTTATGCTTGCCAAGAATTAGACATTCATGAGAGCGAAGCATTCTTTATCGGTGATTCTTTGAACGACGCGCAAGCGGCACAAGCCGCGCAAATGCCAGTCTTAATTCTGCCCTATGGCTATAATGAAGGGCGTCCCGTTGAAGACTTGCAAGTTAACGCAATTATTGATACTATTATTGAAGCTTCTGATTGGCTGATCAAACAACAGCCACAGGATTTGACTCAGGATTAATTTACTACAGATAATTTAACTGGTTTGGTTAAGATTTATTTAATATAAGGTATTTTTATAATAGTCTTATTTAGCGAATCTTATATAGACTAGTTTTATATAGTTAACTCGCTTATTTATATGAAAACTTTGGCCACTTACATCACTTCTTATTACGCTTATTATTGGCGTTGGTGGTGCTCGTCTGCCGGGTTTGCGCGTTGAACACGCAAGTGATTACACAAGTTCACGCACAAAATTTATCTCGCTTTGTATCCAAGCATATTTATAAGCGAAGAGTATAGAAAAACCACCCGGCAATTGTCTAAATTGGCCGGGTTTTTTTATATCTGCTCGGTCGGCAAACCACCAAATTTGAGAGAAACACATGATGACGGAAATTGAATTTAAAGCACTCGCAGCACAAGGTTACAACCGAATTCCTCTAATTAAAGAGACCTACGCAGACCTAGACACCACACTCGGTATTTACCTAAAACTCGCCCACTCTGGCAAAGAAGCGGGCAAGATGACTTGCTTGCTCGAGTCCGTGGTAGGGGGCGAACGTTTTGGTCGTTATTCATTTATTGGTTTACCCGCGCGCACGGTGATTAAATCAACAGGCACACACACTGAAGTCATCACCGATGGTAAAGTCATCGAGACACACGATGGCGATCCTTTAACGTTTATCCAAGCCTACCAAAAACGTTTTAAAGTCGCTTTACGCCCAGGTATTCCGCGCTTTGCGGGTGGCTTAGCTGGCTATTTTGGCTACGATACGGTGCGTCATATTGAGCCGAGCTTAGGCCCAGCAGTAAAGCCTTTTCCTGGCAATCAACAAGAAGGCATGCCTGACATCCTCTTGATGCAAGTGGATGAAATGGTGATTGTCGATAATATTATCGGTCGCACCTACTTGGTTATTTACGCCGACCCGACTGTGCCAGAAAGCTTTAGCTTAGCGCAGAAACGCCTGCTTCGCTTACGCGCCCTCTTACGCAAACCCGTCGAAATTCCTTACAGCCTCCCAAGCTTAGTGACCGAAGAGATTCGTGATTTCAAGAAAGAAGATTTCATTGCGGCCGTGGTCAAAGCCAAAGAACATATTGCTGCCGGTGATTTAATGCAAATCCAAGTCGGCCAAACCATTGCCAAACCATTCCGTGACTCTCCGCTCTCACTGTACCGCTCATTACGCTCTCTCAATCCATCACCCTATATGTACTACTGGAACTTTGGTGATTTCCATGTGGTTGGGGCATCGCCCGAAATCTTAGTACGCCAAGAGCCCTTCTTGGATGAAAACCAAGTCGAGCAATCGAAAATTACCATTCGCCCATTAGCGGGTACGCGTAAGCGTGGCGACACACCAAGCGAAGACTTAGCTCTCGCTGAAGAGCTTCAGGCTGATCCGAAAGAGATTGCCGAACATGTGATGTTAATTGATTTAGCCCGCAATGATGTCGGTCGTGTCACCCAGACGGGCTCCGTGAAAGTCACCGACCAGATGACGGTTGAGCGTTACTCTCACGTTATGCACTTAGTGTCTAACGTGGAGGGCACCCTAAATCCTGATATGGATGCGATTGATGTGCTGCGTGCGACCTTCCCAGCAGGTACCTTAACGGGCGCCCCTAAAGTCAAAGCCATGCAATTGATTGATGAGCTAGAGCCTGTACGCCGCGGCATCTACGGTGGCGCAGCAGGTTACATCAGCTATAACGGCGCCATGGACGTGGCGATTGCCATTCGCACTGGCGTGATTCGTAACGGTATGCTGTATGTCCAAGCCGCCGCAGGCATTGTGGCCGACTCAGACCCTGAAAAAGAATGGCTCGAAACTGAACATAAAGCACGCGCCGTATTGCGTGCCGCTGAACAAGTGCAATATGGTCTCGATCAACCCATCTAAAGGAAACCGCTATGTTATTAATGCTGGATAACTACGATTCATTTACCTATAACATCGTGCAGTATTTTGGGGAGTTAGGACAAGAGGTGAAAGTCTTGCGTAACGACCAGACGACCGTAGCTGAAATTGAAGCGCTAGACCCTGAGTATATTTGTATTTCACCAGGCCCTTGCGACCCATCACAAGCGGGCATTTCGCTTGAGGTGATTAATTATTTTGCAGGCAAAAAACCCATCCTCGGGGTTTGCCTGGGTCATCAAGCCATTGGTCAAGCATTTGGCGGTAAAGTGATTCGTGCCAAAACCATTATGCATGGTAAGACAAGCCTGGTGACGCACCGTAATACCGATGTCTTTACCGGCATCCCTTCACCTTTTACCGTCACTCGCTATCACTCTTTAGCGGTTGAACGTGAGTCCTTACCAGACTGCTTAGAAGTAAGTGCCGAAACAGCCGATGGTGAGATTATGGGCCTAGCACATAAAACCCTTCCTATCTATGGCGTACAGTTTCACCCCGAGTCAGTGCTCAGCGAACACGGGCACCAGCTTTTACAAAACTTTTTAAATCTAAACAAATAAGATCATGACAATTACTTATCAAGAAGCCCTAACCCGTTGTATTGAACACCGCGAGATCTTCCAAGATGAGATGGTCGATCTGATGCGTCAACTGATGCGTGGAGAAATCCCTGAAACCATCGCCGCTGCCCTGCTGATGGGTTTGCGCGTGAAAAAGGAAACTGTGGATGAAATTACCGCCGCCGCTACGGTCATGCGCGAATTTGCAACCCCAGTGCAACTGAGCAATGCTGATGTTGCCCTTGATATGTGTGGCACAGGCGGTGATGGCAGCAATACCTTTAATATTTCCACCACCGCCATGTTTGTTGCCGCTGCAGCAGGTGTACCGATTGCCAAGCATGGCAACCGCAGCGCTTCTTCTTCATCGGGTAGTGCTGATGTCCTTGAAGCGCTGGGTGTGAATATTGAACTAAGCAAGCCAGAATACGTGAGCGAATGTATGGAAGCGACAGGTATTGGCTTTATGTACGCGCCCTTCCACCATGCCAGCATGAAGAACATTGCTTCAGTTCGCAAACAATTAGGGGTTAAAACTATCTTCAATATTCTCGGCCCCCTCACCAACCCAGCTGGTGCTAAGAATCAAATCATGGGCGTATTTCACCCTGACCTTGTGGGTATCCAAGTGCGCGTGCTACAACAGTTAGGCTCTAAGCATGTCTTGATTATTCACGGCATGGACGGCCTAGACGAAGCCTCAGTTGGTGCGAAAACCTTAGTTGGTGAACTCAAAGACGGTAAAGTCCGTGAGTACGAAATTCATCCGGAAGACTTTAATATCCCCATGCATTCGCTAAACCACTTTAAAGTCGCGAATAAAGATGAGTCACGAGATAAGGTTTTAAGCGTCTTAAACAACACAGAAGGTCCAGCACGTGATATCGTGCTGATTAATGCTGGCTTAGCAATTTACGCAGGTAATCAAGCCGATTCTATTGCCCAAGGCATCGAAAAAGCCCGTGAGCTAGTTAGCAACGGTGCGGCGCTAGCCAAACTCCACCAATTTGCCGAGTACACAAGGAAGTTTATCTAATGGCTGAAGATATCCTCGAAAAAATTCTCTCTGTTAAGCGCGAAGAGATCGCTGTTCTGAAGCAAATCCGTAGTGCTGAAGACCTCTTGGCCGAAGCCAATGCGCGCAAAGATGCGCGTGGCTTTGCTAAGGCTTTAAGAGCTAAGATTGAATCTAAGCAAAATGCGGTGATTGCAGAAATCAAGAAGGCCTCCCCATCTAAGGGCGTGATTCGTGAGAATTTTAACCCTAGCGAAATCGCTGTGGACTATGCTGCGCACGGAGCAACCTGCTTGTCCGTATTAACCGATAAGCACTTCTTCCAGGGCTCGCCAGACTATTTGCGTCAGGCACGTGCAGCTTGCCCACTCCCTGTATTGCGTAAAGACTTTATTATCGACCCCTATCAAATCATCCGCTCACGTGCAATTGGTGCGGATTGCATTCTCTTAATTGTTTCAGCCCTGAGCGATGAACAATTGCAAGAGTTTGAAAGTTTAAGCTTTGAGCTGGGTATGGATGTCTTGGTTGAAGTACATGATGCGCAAGAACTTGAGCGTGCACTAAAACTCAAAACACCGCTACTGGGCATTAATAACCGTAGCCTACGTAGCTTTGAGGTAAGTTTAGACAACACCCTAAACCTACTCGCCGATATTCCTGCGGATCGCCTAGTCATTACCGAGAGCGGTATCCATAGCCGTGCGGATATCTTGAAGATGAATGCACATAATGTTTATGGCTTTTTAATTGGCGAAGCCTTTCAGCGTGAGGCCAGCCCAGGCGCAGCACTTGCTGGCTTTTTGAAAGACTAATTCTCGCTAACAGACGCCTACTTTCTGAATGGCTAACACTGCCTGAGAGACTTGTATGCACTACGAGGCAAATCTCTTGGAGGAGATTTAAAAAGGACTAAACCATGACATCTTGCGTGCTGTGCCAAGAAACAGGCGGTGAAATCATCTATCAAGACGCCTTTGCCCGTCTCGTCGATCCTGGTGAGACGGCCTATCCAGGCTTTGTTCGACTTATTTTGCAACAACATGTGCGTGAGATGACGGATCTCTCTTTACAAGAGCGCACCCTGCTTATGGGCTATGTGTATGCCATTGAGCAAGTGCAGCGTAGCGTCTTGAAAGCTGAGAAAATCAATCTTGCTCAATTTGGTACTATGGTGCCTCATATTCACTGGCATATAATCCCGCGCTTTAGCTGGGACCTGCATTATCCGAATAGCTTCTGGAGTGCACCGGCACATGATGGCCAAGCTCCTGAGTACTTAGCTAAGTTGGCCGAGCAAGAAAGCTTAATCCAAACCTACCATGAGCGCTTGCGGCAGACATTACGCGGCCAAGTATTGAGTGCGCTGAACTTACGGCCTGGGGTGAATCCAGCGGATGAGTCCTTATAAGGAGCCACCCAACTGCCTGCTGATAATTCGCCTCATTAAGCTAAAAATTTGAACCTCAGTCATTAAAAAACCACAAACTCACTTAAGCAATTGAGTTATTTAGCAATTTCCTTGACCGAGCCAAAAATTCACTGTATAGTTTTGGATTGACTGCAAATTTATTGGTAAATAAGTGAGCATGATTAATTGAACGCCTACATGAAGAATCTGATGTCACAAATTGTGCTATCTACATGTACATCAATCAATTAAGCGATGCCACATAATTGATGCAGTTATGAACAACTCTACCTTGGAGTAGAGTGAATTAAGGCTTAAATCTTAATACGCTATAAGCTTATTTTTATCTTAAGTTTATATATTTACCAATATCATCGCTCCTACCTTCTGACCACGCGCTAGCTGAATTTTGCAGGATTTACTGCAACAACAGCGACCAACACAGCGCCATGGGTTGACCTGGTCGGCACGATGTCCGACTAACAACTCGTCTGGTCTTAATCCATACGCATACTGATGAATTGTGCTTTTCATTTAAGCACATGGCTTTTATTTGCCAAACCCTTGAGCACACGCCAAGAGGCCGTTGTATTGCCCTCTCTAATAGCGCGTCTGGTATTTAGGGTTAAGTATGCCTATTGCGTCTCGCACTAGACGACACCTTTATACCTCTTAAGGATTTATATGTCATTTGACACCTTGGGTTTAGCGCCCGTATTACTTAATGCAATCCAAAAAGCTGGCTTTACCCAGCCTACTTCTGTTCAAGCTTCAGCCATCCCTATGGCACTTGAAGGCCAAGATTTAATCGTGACCGCACAAACTGGCAGTGGCAAGACCGCTGCGTTTATGTTGCCGGCACTTAACCGTATGGCAACACAGCCCGCCGACAAAGGCGTTGGCGTGCAAATGCTTGTTTTAACTCCAACACGTGAACTTGCTCTTCAAGTGGCTGAAGCCGCTAAATTGTATAGCATGGGTATGAAAGACCTACGCATCGCTACCGTTGTTGGTGGCATGCCTTATGGCGCGCAAATTAAAGCCTTATCACGTCGTGTTGATATCCTAGTCGCCACACCTGGCCGCTTGATTGATCACTTGAATGCTCGTCGCGTTAACCTTAGCAAGATTCATAGCTTAGTGCTTGATGAAGCTGACCGTATGTTAGACATGGGTTTTATTGATGATATTGAAGCGATTGTCGCCCAAACACCTGCCTCGCGCCAGACTCTAATGTTCTCAGCAACATTCGAAGGCTCAGTGGCTCGCCTTGCAGAAGAGATGTTAAATAATCCACAACGCATCTCTATCGCTGACCAAAAACAAAAACACACGAATATTAAGCAAACCTTATTGTATGCGGATGATCACGGTCATAAGTTCCGTCTACTTGATCACTTGCTACGTGATGCCGAATTAGATCAAGCGATTATCTTTACCGCCACCAAGCGCGGCGCGGATGATTTAGCCGAGCGCCTTGAAGACCAAGGTTTCTCAGCCATGGCTCTACACGGTGATATGAACCAACGTCAACGTACTCGCACACTAAATCAATTACAACGTGGCCGTATTCAAATTCTCGTGGCAACCGATGTGGCAGCCCGTGGTATTGACGTACAAGGTATTAGTCACGCGATTAACTATGACTTGCCGATGCAAGCTGAAGACTATGTACACCGTATTGGTCGTACGGGTCGTGCTGGCCGCAATGGTTTGGCCTTCACATTAGCCACGCATAGCGAGCGCTTTAAAGTACGTCGTATTGAGAACTTCATTGGTCAAACCATCGACACTGACGTGATCCCTGGTTTAGAACCTACCCCTAAATCTGAAGCCTCACGCGGTAAGAGCAAAGGCAAACCTCGTCACGCACGCAATGAAGCTCGTTCTGGCTATGCTGCCCGTAAAGGTGGTGATCGCTTTGAAAAAGGCGACCGTCGTGAACGCAACGGCGACCGCAATAGCTATGGCGATCGTCAACAATCTGCGGATCGTGCTCCTCGTGAAGACCGTGGCTATCGTGCCGACAATTTTGCCCGTGATGAGCGCACACCTCGTGGCGAGCAAGGCAATCCATACGCAGCACCAAGCACACGCGGCTTCCAGAAAGAGCGCTTTGCTTATGACAACCGCCCTGCCCGCCAAGAAAGCGAACAACGTTCAAGCGCACCTCGTCGTGCTGAGCGCAGCCAAAGCGATTGGTCATTAGACAGCTTTGTTGAGCGTCCTAAATTTGCCGATAGCGATCGTCCTCGTCGTGGCGATAGCCGCACCGACGGTCGTAGCGAAGGCTTTAAGCGTTCAGACAAACCTGCTGCAAGCAAAGGCAAATTCGGTAGCGATAAACCAGTACGTCGCTCGCGCCCAAGCACACGTGGTGATTCAGCTCCGGTTAAGAGCGGTGCACCAAGCCGTGCCAAAAGACCTGCTCGCACATGGGCTTAAGTCTTAAACTGTCGTTACACAATTAACGGCCTTAAAGACTAAATAAATAGAAAGGCTTGTTTCCTGATGTAAGGAAACAAGCCTTTTTTCTTGCATTAAACCTTAGCTAAAAGAGCCAGCGCTACAATTTATTGACTGAACGACCTAGCTCCTTACATTAAGGCTATCTATGAATTAGCTAACTTTAAGCAATTGCTTATCCTCACCCACCACATAGACTTGCACCGCTGGCAGCGACTTAACAATCGTTCTAATTGACGCTATGGGCATCAAGGAGAAAGCCGTGGATAAAGCATCGGCCGTGGTGGCATCCTCAGCAATCACTGAGACACTATGATAAAGTGGCGCACTTAAGCCCGTTCGTGGATTAAAGAGATGCGTAATCTGACCTTCACGATCCAAAGGCGTACCTGAACCTGCCGAGGTCGCAATTGCTTCATTACGTAGCGGCACATGCCCTAATAAGGCCTGATCATCGAATGGTGAGCGAATACCGACCTGCCATGGAGCTTCTGTCGCAAGCGTATCTACGCCACGAATTTCACCCATATTGACCAACATACGATCAAGGCCCGCTTGACGTAGTAACTCTGTCACACGGTCAGTAATAAACCCTTGAGCAATCCCATTCAGTGTCACTTGCATACCGGGCACGAGATAATCAATACGCTCAGCACTTAAACGAATCTGCGTATAATCAACTCGCTTAAGTGCTTGCTCAAGCTCCAACTTAAAGGCTTCAGCGTCTGACCCAGAAGCATTCTTTGCGTTTGAAATACGCTGTGCATATAAGTTCCACAAAGTCTGCACACTTGGATCAAACAAACCTTGCGATAATTCACTGAAAGAGTGACTGCTACTCAGAAGTTGCAAGAGTTCTTTCGGCGGTTGATCGAGATATCCTTGTGCATTCAGACGACTTAAAGCACTATCTTCTTGATAGAGGCTGAAAATACGCTCTAAACGTGTCACCTCATCTAGGACACGCTGAATTAATACGTGAGCGTACTGCTTATCATCATGATAAATACGTAGTTGCGCATCAGCCCCTAAAGCAATCCCCTGCCAGATAACAGGTTCTTGTGCCACACTCGCCTGCGCATGACGATACCATGCTGGCATGAGTCCTACTCCAGCACTTGCCGCTGCGATACTTAAAAAACGCCGCCTTGATATTGCTTTCATGCTCATACTCCTACCCGTTCTTTATTGTGAAGACACTTAATGACCTTAAGCGCCTTCTTTAGCTAACTTAATGTGCACTACCCGCTGGCGCTGCACCATGCTCTACGCCGTGATGGCTACTTGATTCCGCACTAGGCTCGGCATGCTCACCTGGTGCCGCATTAGACGGCGTACTATGGGCTGAATGATCCATAGTGCTTGTACCATGTTCTGCACTCGCGCCATGTCCTTGGTGAGCACTATGATCCATTGTTCCATCAGGACCAAATGTCATCGAACCTGTGTTAAATGCACTCTCTTCGGGCACTTCATTAAAGCGCATGACTTTACCACCTCGACTTAAAGCGAAAGTCTGTGCCTTTTTCTCATCACTAAAGGGCAATATATCCACCATGCCCATACCACCAATAAAATCACTGCCTACGACGTAATAGGCTGTTTCAGCATCAATCCATACATCGTTCGCGCCAGGTGCTTTCCAGTCATTAACCGCGCCCATATCATTGACATAAATTGCGCTAACATTCTTAGGCTCTTCTGGTGAGTAGCGAAAAGCGAAAACCTGGTCAATGGAAGATACCCAAAGCGGCTTATCTTGACCTGTGATATGAATTTGTCCCTTCGGACCATCATGCTCGTCCATACGCATAGTGCAGTAGTAACCGATATCTGTTCCTTGCATCTGCTGTGCGACAGGTTTAGTCACTGTTTCTTTCTTATCGCCACAAGCCGTCAGCAATAGTAAAGAGGCCAAACCCGCCACTAGTAATCGTTTCATCATATTTGTTTACTCCTAAACCAAAATACAGCTAAGCTGAAGGGGACAATAATCCACAAGACTTGTGCTACAACTAACACCCAACGACTAAGTTCTAACTGTTCTGATATCCCGCCCATGCCGGAGTACAGAGCAATATTTTCATAGCCCGTCAAATTTAATAAGCGATAAACATCAGTCGGATTAAATAACAAGGCAATATTCACGGCTGAGGCACTAACTGCGTGTTGTGTATCAGCAATTAAGACACCGAGCAGCACCATATCAAAAATCACGACAAAGAAGATCCAAACCGCAATCACAATGCCGATGGTGGCTGCTCGTTCACGCGTCATACTACTGACAAGGTAGCCAATCGCTAGAAAGCTGGCACCCAGTAGAATACTAGCCACAATCAGATGGACAAATGGCATCCATACGGAGAAATCTAGGCCGTCACCAGCTAATTGCAAGACAGCACCAGCCAAGCCATAGCCTACAATAGTCGCGGCTGATAGGATGGTTAAATGTCCCAAGAACTTGCCAAATAAAACCTGCCAACGACTGATGGGATAACTCAGCAATAAGGACATCGTGCCACTTTCCACTTCACCCACAATCGCATCAAATGACAGCAAGAGCGCAATTAAGGGAATCAGATACACTGACAAACTTGATAAACTCACGACCGTCACAGTGAGGGGGTCAACCTTCACTTCACCTGTAGTGGAGCTCCCTAAAAAACCTAAAGAAAGCGCTAACATCAACAATAATAATGTCGTTGCAAATACCCAGCGATTGCGTAAGCCGTCGCGGATTTCCTTACTCATCATATAAATTATCGCTTTCATATATCGTCTTCTCTACGTAAGAAGTGAGCATAAATATCATCTAGGCTAGGGCTTTGGATATCAATACCATTAACACCTTGAAACTGCGCTAGGCTTTGGATTTTAGCGACCTTACCCGCTTCATCACAATAGGACTCTACACGATGCGCATCAAGTCGACGCCACTCTTGAGAATATCCCTGCCCCACTGTTCCTTGATCCACCGCCAAGGACGGCTCTGCTGTCTGCGTCCCTACTCTTTGCACTTCTGCTGTCTGCGTCCCTTGAGCCAGCAAGGCCTGAGCCGCGGCTTCAGACTCAAAACTTAAGACAACACGTGTTTGTAACTCACTCTGCACACGTAATTCACCCAAAGTACCATCAGCAATTTTCTTGCCTTGCTTCATCACCACGATGCGGTCGGTCTGGGCCTCAATCTCACTTAAGGCATGACTACTGAGTAGGATCGTCGCGCCCTTAGCTCTGAGCTCAGAAACAATCTCGTAAAACACCTGACGCGAAGCAGGATCAAGACCTGTCGTTGGTTCATCGAATAACAGTACTTGCGGGTCACCTAACATCGCTTGCGCTAATGCAAGACGTTGACGCATCCCCTTAGAATACGTACGCACACGTCTTGTTGAGGCACCTAATAAGCCCACTCGACTCAAGAGCTCTTGATTCTTCGCTAGGGGTTGGCCCTTAAGTTTAGCGAAAAAGTTCAGTACCTCAATGCCCGTTAAGGACGGATATAGCGACACGGTTTCCGGCAAATAGCCAATTTCTTTACGTACAGCAACCGCTGCTGCCGCTGAGGTCTCATGCCCCATGAGATGAACCTGTCCTTCACTCGGATGGATTAAACCTAAAATAAGTTTTAATAAGGTGCTTTTACCGGCACCATTATGGCCTGCTAAGGCCACCGATTCACCTGCACGTAACTGCAAGTCCACATGATCCACGGCGAGCTGCTTAGCAAATCGCTTGGACACTCCCGTCAAAGTCACAGGATAAGCACTCATGGCTGTAATTCCTTATAGCGTTGCCAAGTATCAGTGATTGGCATTTTCATTATGGGTGCTGAATCAATCAAACCACCGGGTAAGATGGCCGGAAACTGCGTCTGCGCCCAGCGTACAATTGAAATCGTCGGGCTATTTAAGAGTAGACGCGCAACGGGGGCTCGCCATACAACCTGATCAACCACATCATTCGGACGATACACCGAATCGGCAATACCATCACCATTCAGATCATAAGCACTATTATCGCTCCAATAATTACCTCGTCCATTGACGGCCCAATCCGTATACCGTGTCCCCACATACTTCACCTGATGACGGTTATGAATGAAGGCATTATCATAGATTTGATTACCTTCTACCGCACCCGTATAGTGGATACCCATATCGCAATTCATGAGATGATTATTGATCAATATATTGTGATTGGCGTTGTAGAGATACATACATTTCTCAGCACGCTCGACCACATTATCATGAATATTCGACTTATTCGCATAGTTCATCATCAGGCCTTGAGCCTTACTATTGATGGCGATATTCTTGCTCACCTCAAGCCGCTCTGAGAACATAATCGCCCAGCCAATATCATTATCGATAGAGATATTTTCACTCACCTCACTATCATTGGTGTACATATAATGCACGGCATAACGCAGCTTACTAAAGTGATTATGCTTAAACACATTATGTCGACTATTGGTCGTGTAAATACCATCACGCCCAAGCGAAATTTTATTATTTAAAATCTTTGAATTTGGAGAATTCCATAGGGTAATACCATTGCCCCGTTCTGAAACTCGCACTTCATCAGTACCTGTAATTTCATTATTCTCAACAAGGATATTATGCGGACCACGCAGATACACACCAACAGAATTATCGAGTACACGGTTATTCAGTATCTGGGCATTATGTGCTGTTTTATCTAAAAAGATACCCGCGTCCATCTCATACAAATCTAAACCTGATTTCGTCACGGTTAAATTTTTAATCGTCACATCAGCTGCTTTAATCCAGATCGTCCGCCCCACTCGATCACCCTGGATAATTGCAGAATGATCTTCAGGTCCTTGCAGCGTCACAGAGTTCTCAATAAGCAGTTTCTGCTCATAGACACCAGGCGCTAGGCGAATAACATCACCTGCCTGCGCCTGTTCAATCACACTTTGCAAACGATCACTAGGGGCCACATCAATAGTCCTTGCCTGCACAGTGAGCGCGGGCAAGGACATGCCTAGGCTAACCAGAAAAGCTCTCGCTAGCCAAGTACTCGTTTGCTTTAAAACCAAAGCATACTTGCCCATAAGTCATTAGGCTTTCTGTTTTGGCTTAACCAACATCTGGCCAGACATTTCCATATGCAATGCATGGCAGAACCATTGGCAATAGTACCAATGCACACCTGGTTTATGCGCGGTAAACGTCACGGATGATGTCGCTTGAGGGCTAATTTCCATGGCGATACCATGGCCTTCTAAGGTAAAGCCGTGGGTCAAGTCCTCAATTGACTCCATATTCGTCACAAATACCGTTACTTCATCACCTTCATTCACCTCAAACTGCGGCAAGGTGAAGAGTGGTGCCACAGCAACCATATACACCCGTACCTTATTTCCGTCACGGATGACATTAGCAGCATTTTCAAGGGTAACACCATCTTTGGCTGCCCACTGGCGTGCATCTTCCCACATTGGGTCATCACGCGTCCAGATATGTTTAGGACGGACTTTAGAACGGTGTACTAAACACATATCATGAGGTTCAGCAAAGCTTGGGCCATCATGAACGAGCTTCATCTCATCACCAGAAATATCGATCAGCTGATCATTCTCTGGTTTTAAGGGACCCACATTCAAGAATCGGTCTTTCGAGAATTTATTCAAGGAAACCAACCACTTACCATCGGCTTCTTTGGTTTCACCCATCGTGGTGTGGTTATGGCCTGGCTGATAGTGCACATCAAGCTTCTGCACGATTGGATCCACCGCTTCGCCAGCATAAGCACGCTTAGCCAAGTCAATATTCCATTTCACCATCTGACTATCAATAAATAAGGTGGTGTACGCATTACCACGACCGTCAAAAGCGGTATGAAGTGGACCTAAACCTAATTGCGGTTCGGCAACCACTACATCACGGTGCTTAATCTTGTCATCAAATAAATCATCGAGTTTGCGTACATCAAGTACTGTTACGGTTGGCGATAATTTACCGTTTAAGACAACGTGAATACCATCAGGTGCGGCATTACAACCGTGTGGTGAGTTTGGCACTGGAATATAGCGGGTGTATTTTGAACCCTTACGACCATCAACCACTTTCACGCCACCGTACTCTTTATAGTCACCTGACTTAATGGCCTCTTCAATACGTTTAATATTGAAAACAACGCACCAGTCCTGTTCATTCGCTGCCATATCATTAACAGTTAGACCTTTTTCAGAGTTATAGCAGGTAGAGAAGGCGTATTTACCTTGGTAGTCAGCATCCATATTATCTAGGTTACCGTCAACCATCACTTGCCAAGCGATTTCCATGGTATCGCCATCAATCGCTGTAAAGATTGCCCAGAAGTTCTTCTCTGGGTCATCAAACACGGTACCATCATTCGGAATGGGTACAATATGCTCACCATTGGCAAACACATAACCAGTACGTGGATAGCGTTGTGGACGTAGACCGTGAACCGCTGAAACGTTAGGCAACTCAACGATCTTATCGGTTTTCATGACATCACAACGAATTCGTGCCACGCGGTTATTCGCCTTATCATTAATAAAGACATAACGACCATCATAAGTCGCGTCGGTAAATGACATATGCGGGTGGTGGGCGTCACCGTTAGGCAAGCATGGCATACCTGCTTTTTCTAAATAGTCGCGTGTTTGTGGGGTAATATTTTCATTCAGAATCTTTAGACTTTCATTGGTACGTCCCCAACCCGTCGCACTACACATATTGAAGATCGGAATACGCACAAATTCACGCATTGACGGTAGACCCATCACGCGGATTTCACCTGACTGACCACTCGAGTTAAAGGCGTAATACTCATCCAACTCACCTGGACCAACATGGTAGTTCAAGCCGTCTTTACTTGCTTCTGGCGCATCTTTAGCCGCTAAAGCGGGTAAGTGCATGCCGCCAACAAAACCAGCCGTACCAGTTAAGGCCGCTGTTCCCAAGAAGGTACGACGACTTAAATTGGTCTTATCCTGTTTCTTATCACTCATTTGTGACTCCTCTTAAAAACCTACGATAAATAAGTACTACTGATTGAAAACCAAGATCATTCCCTTTATCCTAGGTTTTCAATTGCTCTCTTGACACCCTCCTCGCTTGGCAAGACGAGGCATGATGCACACTCTATAAATTGGGTAACTATGCTGACTTCTTATCAGCCGCCCCACGAACAAACTGTAAGGTCGTCTCTGTCATCCCTGTTGGCGCAGCTTGGGGAGCCTGTTTTGTACCCCGAGAACTTTTCTTTCTGCGTGCATTACGCTCAATTAAGTGCGGACACTTAGTCTCATGGTGATACAGCATCTGACAGTGTAAGCACTGAATACATTCGTTCGGGTCGATATCACCTTCGGGATGAATCGCTTGTACAGGACATTCTTTAGCACAACGTTGGCAAGGATTGCCGCAAGTTTTATAACGACGTAACCAATCAAAAATACGCAGTTTCGCCGGCACGGCCAGTGCCGCACCTAATGGGCATAAGTAACGACAGTAAAAGCGCTCAATAAATAAGCCCGCAATCAGCAAGAGCACCGCGAAGACGACAAATGGCCAATCGCGTACAAATTTCAAAATAATTGACGTTTTGAATGGCTCGACCTCAGACAACACTTCGGCAAGTGCTAAGTCATAGAGTGAAAAGCCAAAGATCACCACAAAAATGACGTATTTAAGTGCGGCCAAACGCGTGTGTAAACCATGCGGTACGTTAATCTGTGGGATGCCAATTTTCTTAGCGACAAGATTTAACAGTTCTTGCAAAGAGCCAAACGGACAGAGCCAGCCACAGAATGCACCACGGTTCCAGAACACCATAGAAATTGCGGTCGCACACCACATAATGAAGACGATGGGATCCATGAGGAAGTATTCCCAACTAAACTCGGTGCGCAGTGCTGTGGTGAAGGTGAGCACATTAACAATGGACAACTGTGCTTGTAAATACCAGCCAATATAGAAGAAACTAAAGAGTAAGAATCCTATCCGAAAGCGCTCATAGAAGGTTTCATGGCGCGCCAAGGTTTCTTGGAAGAAGAACACGCCAATTAAGAGCACCAAAGCGATCAAGACCGTCACTACTTGGGCTATTTTGCCATGCCAAATTTGTTTCCAGAGCGGCTCGTCTAAGTCCATCGTCGCCGCCGCACTTGTGGTCGCCACGCCCGCACCCGCAGTCTCACCCGCTTGCGTGCTTACTGTACCTACTGTGCTTGCAGCACCTGATGGAGCTTGTGCTGTTGTCGCACTTGCTGCGGGCGCAGGGGCAGGCGCATCAGGATCAAGCATCGAATATATTTCAGGTAGCTGGTAATTGATGTCATACGTCACAAAGGACTTTTCACTCACGCTGACTACGCGCTGTACCATGAGCTGTAAACGCCATGGCAAGGTAGGATCGAACATCGGCTCTTGTATAGGCGTAGTAAATAAGGCGATCTCTTTAAAACCAGGAGCTCCTTGCGCCATTAAGTCAGATAAGCGATTATGGTTTAAATCGGTAAAGTGAAAGCTAGAGTCCTTTTGGACCACTTCAATCCGGTCAAAAATACCACCACGTACATAACCAGAACCCTTAAACGAGTAAACGCCATTACCTGCCACAACAATCGCCTGCTGCCCTGGTTTTAAGCGCCCCTCTAAATATTCCCACTCCGCATCCCCTAATAGGCTGCGGCCAATCGACGGTGAGCTCACGACGGCAACATATAAATCAATAAAGGTACTTTCAGGATCGCCACGCTCTGGTTTACTTGCAGGCCCCTTACCTTGGCCATGCCCACCGCGCGCGCCTATTTTCTCAAAAGCCTGATTGATTTCACCAACCGTAATATGTAACTTACCAATTGCGCCTTCTTGTAATAAAGTGTCCCATGACTTGATCTCAGTGACCGAGGTATCAAGAATACGCTTAGGTGCTTCAACAGCATTGTCTTGGCTGGCTTGCTGATTACCTAGACCATAAGCACCAGCCAATTTCATCACAGAACGCTTGATACTCTCGCCGATCACTAAAAGTGTCACAGTAGCACCGCTGACAATCTCTGCAGGTGGAGGCGCGGACAAAAGTGAGCTGTCAGTCAAATAATTTAAACCGACATAGCCTTGAATAAAATTCTCCACTTTCGACTCGGGGATACCAATCAAGACGATAGGTTCAGAGTGTCGCACTAACTTAGCGCCAACTATCTTGCCCTCATTATCTACACCGACGATAACATCAATTGGCTTACTCGAATAACCACGCGTATTCACCAAGTCCGTGGTGTTATAGACATAACCAATGGGCTGATTATTGGCGAATGCTCGGGCCACCATAGGGTCACCTTCTGGCGTACCTAATTTATCGGCCCCAGGAAAAACATCCTTCAGCTCAACCTTGGAAATTAAATCAGGCAATGCCTGCGCCTGTACCTGTGGTGCGATAAAAACCCACAATATAAGCAATAACAACACCTTACTTAAAAATAGAAAACAGGTGTAGTAAAGAGGATTTTCTCGACAATAGTGCTGGGTGTATTGATACATACGTCGAATCACTATAAAAAGGAGCGGTTAACACGCAGTCATGCAGACATAACAGGCTCGGTAGCCAAGTATTAACAAATACTTAATTAC